>NZ_JBGFFF010000078.1:0-22847 GCF_056175785.1 Acidovorax sp. LjRoot204 | reverse complement strand
CGTTTGACCAGCGCCTGCCCGCACTGAACCAACTCGTGGAGTCGCTGGACCAGCCATGGGTGCAGGCGGTGCTCCAGCAGCGTGTGGCGAGTGACGCCGCACTGCAAAAGCTGCTGCTGCGCACCGTGCGCGCGGGTGGCGAGGGGCTGATGCTGCACCGGGGCGCATCGATGTACCGCGCAGGGCGCAGTGACGACCTCATCAAGGTCAAGACCCACGAAGACACCGAAGCCAAGGTGGTCGCCCATCTGCCCGGCCAGGGCCGCCACGCTGGACGGCTGGGCGCCCTGGTGGTGGAGATGCCTTCGGGCCAGCGGTTCCGGCTGGGCGCAGGGTTGACCGATGTAGAGCGCGACCACCCGCCGCCCGTGGGCAGCTGGGTGACCTACCGCTTTCGGGGCACCCACGACAGCGGAGTGCCGCGCTTCGCGAGTTTTGTGCGAGTGCGAGAGGACATGCCGCCGATCCGCTGACAGGGCCACAGCGACCCCTGGCCGATCCCGGCCCTGCGATGCGGCGGCCATGCCAGCGGGCGGGCAGCCCCTCCCATCAGTTGCGCAATCAGTTCGGCAACAGGACCTTGTCCACCACGTGGATCACGCCGTTGGACTGGTACACGTCGGCAATCGTCACCGTCGCCGTACCGCCCTTTTCGTCCGTCACCATGACGGCATTGCCGCTGGCCTTGGCGGTGAGCGTACCGCCCGCCACCGTCTTGAGGCTGGCCATGCCTTTGCCGTCAGCAATCATCTTGGACAACGCAGCAGCGTCGTACTTGCCCGCCACCACGTGGTAGGTGAGCACCTTGGTCAGGGTGGGCTTGCTCTCGGGCTTGAGCAGCGTGTCCACCGTGCCGGCGGGCAATGCGGCAAACGCCGCATTGGTGGGCGCAAACACCGTGAACGGACCGGGGCCCTTCAGCGTCTCAACAAGGCCTGCCGCCTTGACCGCCGCCACCAGGGTGGTGTGGTCCTTGGAGTTCACGGCGTTGTCGATGATGTCCTTGCTGGCCAGCATGGGCGCACCGCCCACCATGACCTGTGCCGCGGCAGGCACTGCGGCAGCGGCCATGGCTGCGGTGAGGGCGATGGTGGCAAGGCGGGCGTTGAATCGAAGGGTCATGGGAATCTCCTGAGAGGTGTGTGAAGACAGTCGTCACCGCATGAAAACCACGCGGCTGACAGTCAATACGGCAGCACCACAACAGCGGATTCAAATGCACAAAAAAATCGCTCCGCCAGCCATGCCGGGGGAGCGATTTTCGAGACGCTGGTGCACCCACATACCAGCGCGAAGACGTGCTTACACGTTGCGCCCGTACGGGCCGTCGTCGCCCACCTGCACCAGGTTCTTGGCGGTCGCCAGTGGCTTGGGGTTCTTGCCGGTCTTGCCTTGCTCTGCCACGCAGTCGGCGTAGTAGCGCACCTGGCCGTTCTCGTCTTCCACTTCCACCAGGCCGTGGATATCGGTCTCAAAGCCCGGGCACAGCTTGGCGAATTCGCGGGCGAACTTGAGGTAGTCCACGATCTTCTTGTTGAACACCTCGCCCGGGATCAGCAGTGGAATGCCTGGGGGGTACGGTGTGACCAGGCCCACGGTGATGCGGCCTTCCAGGTGGTCGATCTCCACGCGCTCGGTGGTGCGGTGCGCAATGTGCGCGTACGCATCCGAGGGCTTCATGGCGGGCGTGAGGTCCGACAGGTACATCTCGGTGGTCAGGCGCGCGATGTCGTACTTGGCGTACATCTCGTGCACGTGCTGGCACAGGTCCTTGAGACCCATGCGTTCGTAGCGCTTGTGCTGCTGGCAGAACTCGGGAAGGATGCGCCACATGGGCTGGTTCTTCTCATAGTCGTCCTTGAACTGCTGCAGCGCCGTCAGCAGCGTGTTCCAGCGGCCCTTGGTGATGCCGATGGTGAACATGATGAAGAAGCTGTACAGGCCCGTCTTCTCCACCACCACACCGTGCTCGGCGAGGTACTTGGTCACGATGGACGCGGGGATGCCGGTCTTGTCGAACTTGCCGTCCAGGCTCAGGCCCGGCGTGACGATGGTGGACTTGATCGGGTCCAGCATATTGAAGCCGTCAGCCAGCTGGCCGAAGCCGTGCCACTTGCTGCCCTTCTTGCTCTTGCTGTCGCTGCGGATGATCCAGTCTTCTGCGCGGCCAATGCCCTCGTCGGTGAGCTTTTCAGGGCCCCAGACCTTGAACCACCAATCGTTCTTGCCGAACTCTTCTTCCACCTGGCGCATGGCGCGGCGAAAGTCGAGTGCCTCCAGAATGCTTTCTTCCACCAGCGCGGTGCCGCCAGGTGGCTCCATCATCGCAGCGGCCACATCGCAGCTGGCGATGATGCTGTACTGAGGGCTGGTGCTGGTGTGCATCAGGTACGCCTCGTTGAACAGGTGGCGGTCGAGCTTGGTGGTCTGCGAGTCCTGCACCAGCACATGCGATGCCTGGCTGATACCGGCGAGCAGCTTGTGGATGGACTGTGTGGCGTACGTCACCGAGTGCTTGGGGCGTGTGCGCTTTTTGCCCATGGCGTGGTAGCTGCCATAGAACGGGTGGAACGCCGCGTGCGGCAGCCAGGCCTCGTCAAAGTGCAGGTTGTCCACATAGCCGTCGAGCATGCCCTTGATGGTCTCGGTGTTGTACAGCACGCCGTCGTAGGTGGACTGCGTGAGCGTCAGCACGCGGGGCTTGACCTTCTTGGCATCCACGCCCTTGAGCAGCGGGTTGGCCTTGATTTTGGCCTCGATCGCCTTGGGCTCGAACTCGCTTTGCGGGATGGGGCCGATGATGCCGAAGTGGTTGCGCGTGGGCTTCATGAACACAGGGACGGCCCCGGTCATGATGATGCTGTGCAGGATGGACTTGTGGCAGTTGCGGTCCACCACCACCACATCCCCGGGCGCCACAGTGTGGTGCCACACCATCTTGTTGGACGTGGACGTACCGTTGGTCACAAAGAAGCAGTGGTCGGCATTGAAGATGCGCGCGGCGTTGCGCTCGCTCTCGCCAATGGCACCGTTGTGGTCCAGCAGCTGGCCCAGCTCTTCCACCGCGTTGCACACGTCGGCGCGCAGCATGTTTTCGCCGTAGAACTGGTGGTACATCTGGCCCACGGGGCTCTTCAGGAAGGCAACGCCGCCGGAGTGACCGGGGCAGTGCCAGCTGTACGAGCCGTCTTCGGCGTAGTCCAGCAGCGCCTTGAAGAAGGGTGGCTGCACGCTCTCCAGGTAGCTCTTGGCCTCGCGGATGATGTGGCGCGCCACGAATTCGGGGGTGTCCTCGAACATGTGGATAAAGCCGTGCAGCTCGCGCAGGATGTCGTTGGGCAGGTGGCGGCTGGTCTTGGTCTCACCGTGCACATAAATGGGCACTTCGGCGTTCTTGCGGCGCACCTCGCCAATGAAGTTGCGCAGGCTCAGCACGATGGGGTCCAGCCCTTCGCCCTCGGAGAATTCTTCATCGTCGATGGACAAGATGAAGGCACTGGCGCGGCTTTGCTGCTGCGCAAACTGCGAGAGATCGCCATAGCTGGTGACACCGACCACTTCAAAGCCCTCGGCCTCAATGGCCTGTGCAAGCGCACGAATGCCAAGCCCCGAGGTGTTCTCGGAACGATAGTCTTCATCGATGATGATGATGGGAAAGCGAAACTTCATGCGCAGCCTCCAAGGAGCCGTGGCCTGCCCGGCCAAAAAACGAAATAGGCGCGAAGTGTAAGGAATAACGTTGACGCGCCTTTGAACTGCCATCCTTTTGACCCAGAATGTGGTGCACTAAACACAACCACACAAGGAGGTTCTACATGGAGGCATCCACCATCTGGTGGCTGGCAGCAGGGGCCGTGGTCGTGGCAGAACTGCTCACCGGCACGTTCTATTTGCTGATGGTGGCCCTGGGGCTGGTAGCCGCCGCCCTGGCCGCCCACCTGGGCCTGGCGTCCGCAATGCAGATGGTGTCGGCCGCCATTGTGGGCGGCGGGGCCGTCGTGGCCTGCTACCTGCTGCGGAGAAAGCGCCCCGGCGATCCGTCTGCACGTGCGGACCGCAGCGTGAACATGGACGTAGGCGAAACCATCCTCATCGAAAGCTGGAGCCCCGACGGCACCACCACCGTGAAGTACCGGGGCGCCCAATGGACGGCCATGCACCGCCCCGGCGTCACCCCGTCTACTGGCATGCATCGCGTCGCCGAGCTGGTGGGCAACCGCCTGCTGGTGGACCCGCTGTAAACACCGAAGACTCCCAGTCGATACCCAAGAAAGGTTTCCCATGGAAATTGCCATCGTCATCCTGATCATTGCCGTGATCTTCATCGCCCGCTCGGTCAAGGTCGTGCCCCAGCAAAACGCCTGGGTCAAGGAACGCCTGGGCAAATATGCGGGCACGCTGACCCCCGGGCTGAACTTTCTGATCCCCTTTGTGGACAAGGTCGCCTACAAACACAGCCTGAAGGAAATTCCGCTCGATGTGCCCAGCCAGGTCTGTATCACGCGCGACAACACGCAGCTGCAGGTGGACGGCATCCTGTACTTTCAGGTCACCGACCCCATGCGCGCCAGCTATGGGTCGAGCAACTACATCATGGCCGTGACCCAGCTGGCGCAGACCTCGCTGCGCTCGGTCATCGGTAAGCTCGAACTCGACAAGACCTTCGAAGAGCGCGACATCATCAACGCGCAGGTGGTGCAGGCCATCGACGAAGCCGCCCTGAACTGGGGTGTGAAGGTGCTGCGTTATGAAATCAAGGACCTGACCCCGCCCAAGGAAATCCTGCACGCCATGCAGGCCCAGATCACAGCGGAGCGGGAGAAGCGCGCACTGATCGCCGCCTCAGAAGGCCGCCGCCAGGAGCAGATCAACATCGCCACCGGCGAGCGTGAGGCCTTCATCGCCCGCTCCGAGGGCGAAAAACAGGCCGTCATCAACAAGGCCCAGGGCGAGGCCGAATCCATCAAGGCCGTGGCCGAAGCCAACGCCCAGGCTATCGAACGCGTGGCCGCAGCCATCCGCCAGCCCGGTGGCGAGCAGGCCGTGCAGCTCAAGGTGGCTGAAAAAGCCGTGGATGCCTACAGCCAAGTCGCGTCGGACGCCACCACCACCCTCATCGTGCCCAGCAACATGACCGAGGTGTCGGCGCTGATCGGCTCGGCAATGAAGATGGTGCAGACATCCCAAAAGGCAGGCTGACAAGGTGTCGGCCCACTGAAATTTTCAGGCGATACCGATCAGCGACCGGAATGCACCCAATCCTGTGGCTATAATCGAGGGCTTCGGAGAGGTGGATGAGCGGTTTAAGTCGCACGCCTGGAAAGCGTGTGTGGGCTAATCCCCACCGCGGGTTCGAATCCCGCCCTCTCCGCCACATACCAACCCAGGTGATTCCGGTCACCTGGGTTTTTTGTTGTGGGGGCTGGCTTCTTGCACACAGGACCCCGGCGCTTTGGGCTGAACATCAACGACTGTGCGCCCCGCTCGGCGCATGACAGTGTCTGCGACAGCCATGGCCATTCATGTCAACGACCCTGCGATTGCGGGGCTGGGGCTGACCTCCAGCGTGGTGCGCAGGAGCACACCGGGTGCAGTGCCCACACTGGACCTGCAGGCCATACAGGTCCCGGTGCTGGTCTACCACCATGCCAGGGACGGCTGCAAACACTGCCAGGCCCGCGATACGCCCGCCATTCTGAGAGGGCTGGCGCGGGCGCAGGTCAAAAAACTCATGGTGGTCCATGGCGTCGCTAACCCCCATCGGTGATAAGTGTGCTGGCCAACATTGGCCCGGCTTCATTGGCATCGAGCAGGAGGCCATTGCCCAGATCACCGCTTGGATTCAGACGCCCGCGCCCTGATCTATTCATGCCGCGATGACCGCTGGACGGCTCCACAGGAGCCCTCTGCAGTCCGTCCGCTCGGCACTCCATCCGCCTCCCACTCAAGGCCCTGAACCGCACCTCCGGACGCTTGCAGGGCGCGGAACGTTTCTGGCAGGTTTGTAAAGGCAACAGGCCGTAACAGTTGCCCATGGAGCCCTGTTATGGCACTTGTCTTACACGCGGAACTGCGGCACTTTGCTGAAATCCTAGCCAGCAGCCATTGAGGTTGCACCGGGAGGTCATTGCGGCCCCCACCCCTTTTCTCAAAAGGACTTCACCATGAAACGCCATTCCTTACCGCCGGGAGCGCGCGCGTTGATAGCGTTCATCGGAACCGTGGTGCTGGCAGTGCTGGCGGCGGTTTCATTGCTGATGCCGGACGTGGCCGTGCAGTCTGTGGATTCGATGTCGCACGGGCTTACCGGGCTCGACCAGATTTTGTCCACCAGCTTTCTGGACCACTGAGTTGTGATGCGTGCAGAAGTGGCTGGCGCTGCGCTGCAGCGCGTGTGGGTCCAAACAGCAACACAGTAGTAAAAAGCATAGCATCGGAGTACCATTCTGTGCTGCACACCGGGACTTTTCGGTGGCATTCTGGAATGGAGGACGATCGTGACCACACGTTTTCGCATCTCTGCAAACCGTTTTTTCTTGATTCACTCCCCGAAATTCTGGGGTTCGATGGTGTTGCTGGCCGCTGTGGCGGGCTGTTCCAGCCCCCGCGACAACGCCTTGGACGAGTTCTCGCGCTGGTACGACGGTGCCAGGGCCCAGGCCCAGGCAGGGGCCATGAGCTGGAGCGAGCTGTACAAGCAAAGCTTTGACCGCCTGACCGCCCTGCCCCCCTCCCTGCAACAAGACACACGTCTCGAAAACACGGTGCTGCTGCTGTCTGTGGCCCGCAAGCTGGAGTCCAACGAGATCAGCCCCCAGCAGTTCGCCATGGAGCGAGACGACATCGAGACCCAGTTGCAGGCTCGCCTGCGCTGACGAAGCCACCAGTAGCGGCAATGCGGCTTCTGGCGGCCTGGTCAATGGCTTGAGTGGCGGTTGCTGAAGCAACTCGGGCAGCTTTTTTGCCCGCGCCACGGCTCGTTACCTGCCTCCTCCCTAGCGTGGCGGCCAACGCTATCGAGACGTAAACCCCGACTGCTCCACCACCCTCACGCGACGGCGCAATGCTTCGGCTGCCGCAGTATCCCCGGCAGCCTCTGCCCTTTGCACCTCCAGCAGCAACCATGCCATCAGCGGCCTGCGCCAGCCCTGTGCCGACGCGGTATCGGTGGCTGTGGCGATGACTGCCGGGCTGGCGTGCCCCGTCTGCAACAACACGCCCGCCGCCACCAAGCGCGAAAGGGGGTCGGCAATGCCTGCCAAGGTGGCAGCGTTGCCTGCCGTGGCGACCGCACGCTGCGCCGGTGGCAATAGGGCCACCTGGCCGGCCTGCACGCGGCCCGCCAGATAGTCGGCGTAGGCCTGCTCGGGCGCAGCGGCGTCGGCGCGCAAGGCCTCAAAACGCTCGCACGGTTCGGTGACCAGACTCGCCACCTGGGCCGCGCAGCGCATCAGCTCCAGGCGCGCCAGCAGATCGGGGCGCCCCGTGCGCGCCACTTCGGCGCGGGCCCGGTCCCATTCGAGCTTCTCCACGCGCGCGTTGCCGGACAGATAGGCCTCGATGGCCTTCTGGGACGCACCCTGGGCGTTCATCTGCCAGTCAGGCACCGGGGGTTGGCTGGAACACGCAGCCAATGCGAAGGCACAGCCGATGGACAGGAGCCGCAATGCAGCCCGCAAACGAGGTGCAGCAGAGGGGTTCATGGCAGCTTCAGCTCCGTGTCGCGTGCAAAGGGCCATTTGCGGTTGATCTCGTTGACCAGGCTTTCCACCTTGCGCAGATTGCTTTCCACCTCGGCGCGCAACGCGCCCAGGTCCGTCGTGGCTTCGCGGGCATTGGCGCCAATGGCCTGGGCCTCCACCAGCACGGCATCCACCTTCTTGAGGCTGGTGCGGGTGTCGGACAACAAACCATTGAGCTGGGCCACGGTGGCGCGCACCTCAGGCACCAGCGCGTCCTTGTTGCCCTCGCTGCCAAACACCTGTTTGTCAGCGCGGGCGGCCATGCCGTCCAAGCGCGCCAGCAGCGCGTTGGTGCGCTCCAGCGTGGCGACAATCTTCTTCGCATCGGCTTCGTTGCCCATCAGCACGCCCAGGGCGCCGCCCGGCCCGTTCAGGCGCTCCGTGAGGGCCTTGACGTTGGTCAGGGTGTTGCCCAGCGCGGCGTCGGGCGACGTCAGGGCGTTCAGGTTGGTCAGCAGCTCGCGCGCGGTGGCCATGAGCTGCGGGATCTCCGCCGTGGCATCCCCGCGCAACACGGGTCGCACGGCGCCATCGGGCAGCGCGGGGTCGGTCAGGATGCCGGAGTACGCCCGGATGTTGGTGCCCCCCACCAGGCCGCGCACCAGCGTGAACACACTGGACTCGCGCAGCCAGTGTGCGTCCTTGCGGGGCACGTCCACCAGGATGCGGGCGTTGCCCGATTCGGCCAGCTCGATGCGCCGCACGCGGCCAATGGGAAAGCCCGAGAAGGTCATGTCCATGCCCACCACCACGCCTTCGGAGTCATCGGCCGTCAGCACCAGCGTCTGTGTGGGCTCGAAAGCGCCCCGCGCATACAGCAGGTACAGGCCCGATCCCACGATGAGGGCCAAGGTGAACAGCAGCAGCGCTGCAGCCTTGAGTTCCAGATAGGCCACCGGGCGCAGGGTCTCGACCGGGGGAATGTCAGCCCCGGCGGGAGGTGCAGCGGGGCCTTGCGACGGCTTGGAAGGATGGTCGTTCATGTCGTGCGGTTATGCGGGTGGGTGCATCTGGCGCAGCCCGTCAGTAGTAGTTGCCCATGAGCGAGGCCACCTCGATCAGCAGCAGCACCGCAAACATGCGGGCCAGGCCGCCCAGTTCCGAGTCGGGCTGGGTGCGTTCGCCGCTGTCATACAGCCCGGCAGCCATGGGGATCAGCGCCACGGCCAGGCTGAAGAACAGGGTCTTGAGCACAAACACCATGGTCACGCTGGGCGAAAACACCTGGCCGAACATGCGCGTATAGCTCGGCAGCCCCGCCATGTTGAAGCCGTACACCCCCAGGTACGCCAGCACCAGCGCCACCACGCAACTGAGCGCAGCCAGCGTGACGCAGGCAAACACCCCGGCAATCACGCGGGGCAGCAGTTCGATGCGCACCGGGTCAGAGCCCTGGCGGCGCAGCGCCTCGAACCGGCCCGTGAGCCGCAGGTGCGCCAGTTGCGAGCCGTTGGGAATGGTGCAGCGCATGGCCACAAACAAGGCGGCTGTGAGCGGGATGAGCTCCAGCACCAGCACGCGGATCACCATCTCCAGCGCATAGCGCGACAGCCCGTAGCTGAGCGCCGTGACCACCACAATGCGCGTGAGCACCAGGCTGATGAGCGCCGCCAGCACCGTGAAGCCCAACAGCACGGGCGCCGTGTCCAGATACAGGTGCCGGGCCAGCGCGCGGCGGGTGCCCTTGCCGTAGCTGGACGGCGACAACACCAGCACCAGCACCACCGCGCCCAGATACAGGATGCGCCACCAGGCCACCGCCCAGCGCCGCGCCGTGTTCCACACACGTTCGGGCAGGGAGAGGCCGGGAAGGCGCGAGATCATGGGCGGATCATAGCGGGGGCATGCGCCAGGGCAGCCCATGACAGGCTTCTGGAGATATTTGGGCCATTTTCGGGCGGTAGCGCTACAAACATATGCCCAAGCAGCTATCAATTAAATAGCAAATAGCACACACGCAGCCACGCCGTACAACAGCTGCTCACACATGGCGCTTGCCCTGGCCGGGAGGGGCGTTGACGCCCACGGGCTGCGCGTCAGCCCGCGCATGCAGTGCTTCGATGATGTGGCAGGTGGCGTCCGCGCCATCGCAACGGCTGCGCAGCGCCTGCAGGTCGGCCTCCAGCGCCTGCAGCTCGGCCAGGCGGGTGCGCACATGCACCAGGTGTGCATCCAGCGTGTCGCAAGCGGCATGGCAGTCCGTCTTGCTGTCCCAGTCCAGCGCCAGCAAGGTCCTGACCTCGTCCAGCGACATGTCCATGGCGCGGCACAGGCGGATAAACCGCAGCTGGTGCACGTCGGCGCTGCTGTAAAGGCGGTAGCTGTTGTCGCCGCGCGCACCGGGCGGCAGCAGCCCCTCTTTTTCGTAGTACCGGATATTGGCGGCCGACACGCCGGACTGCTGGGCGGCCTCGCCAATGCGGAACTGTGCAGCCTGGGGATCCATGGGCTTGACCTTCAAGTGACTTCAAGGTTTCCAATGATGCCATCGCTTTCCAAAACCGCCAGGAGAAAACACCATGTCCGCCCATTGCCATCAAGGCCACCACGACCACAGCGCCCCCGGCCACAGCCACGATGCCCCCGTCAGCGCAGACCCGCGCTACCGCCGCATCCTGTGGATTGCGCTCGTCGTCAACGCCGCCATGTTTGTGGTGGAACTGGGCGCGGGCACCCACTCGGGCTCGGCGTCGCTGCTGGCCGACGCCATCGACTTTCTGGGCGATGCGGCCAACTATGGCCTGTCGCTGTGGGTGCTGGCCATGGCGCTGACCTGGCGCGCACGCGCCGCCCTGCTCAAAGGCGCCAGCATGCTGGCGTTTGGCGTGTTCGTGATCGGCCGGGTGGCCTGGGGGGTGTGGCAAGGGGTTCCGCCCGAGCCCTTCACCATGGGTGGCGTGGGCCTGCTGGCGCTGGCGGCCAACCTGGGTGTGGCCGCCCTGCTCTACGCCTGGCGCGAAGGTGACGCCAACATGCGCGGCGTGTGGCTGTGCACCCGCAACGACGCGCTGGGCAACCTGGCCGTGATGGCGGCCGCGCTGGGGGTGCTGGGCACGGGCACGGCCTGGCCCGACCTGGCGGTGGCGGCCGTCATGGCGGGCCTGGCCATCAGCGGCGGCTGGAGCGTGATCCGCCACGCGCGGCAGGAGCTGGCCAGCACCGCCGCCGCCCCCGCAGCACACGGGCACTGATCCATGCGCGTACGCCTGTCCACTCCGCTCAACGCACCGCCCGAATGGGTGGCTGCGCAACTGCAAAGCACATCAGTGTTCCGCCACATCACGGCGCCTCTGGTGCGGTTCAAGCGCCCTGGCGGCGCGCCCTGGCCCACCCACTGGTCTCCCGGTGATCTGCCGTTGCAGATGCGGCTGCTGGGGCTGCTGCCCATGGGCTCGCAAACCGTGCGCATCTCCATCGAGCCATCTGCCCAGGCCGGTGCCTGGCCCACGCTGCGCGACAACGGCGAGGGCACGCTGATGCGGCGCTGGGACCACCGCATCACGCTGCAGCCGCTGCGGGGCGGCCGCACGCTCTATACCGACGACATCGACGTGGTCGCGCGCCAGCTGCCCTGGCTGATGACGCCCCTGAGCGCGGCGTTTGCCCAGGTGTTCTACCGGCACCGACAACGGCGCTGGCGCCAGCTGGCGGCGCGCCACACAGCAGCACCCAGGGCTGACCCCTTGCAGAGGGAGCGCGCATTCGACCACCTGCTGGCAGCGTTTGCGCGCGATGCCGACGCACCGCCTGCCACCCGCTGGCAATGGCTGGAGGCCGCGCACGTGCTGGGGCAGACCACGCTGTCCCTGCATTGGCGGTCACACAGGGCCATGCTGCGCTACGCCCTGCAGTTGCGCGACCTGCGCGAGGCCGGCGGACAGGTACTGCGGCTGGCACTGGTGCCCCTGGGCCACGCGCTGGCGCGGCTGCCCATCGGCAACACGGGCCGGGCGCAGGTCAGTGCGCTGGCGCCCATGGCGCCGCAGCCGCACATCACGCAGCTGATCGACGGGGCGTTGGCGGCTGCCAGCCTATCGGCCACCCAATTTCAGCCAAAAACCGATGCTGGCGCCTGAATCATATGCGCTGGCAGCTATCAAATCAGGAGTAAGCGGTTGACCGGCGCGATGGCAAGCTGGCACCCGGAAGTTGACGCACGACAAGCCCGGCATGGGGCTTGCATGGTCCAATCCCATGCCTGTGCGCCGCCCTCTGCCCCGGGGGCCGCGAGTACAGCCTTCATCCCTTTGCCCTTTGCCCATGCCATCCCGCTCCCCTGCCGCCCCCACAGCCCCCGCCCCGCTGGTCGTGCCCCACAGCCTGACGGAAGACGCCGTGGCCATCTTCACCGGGGTGCTGCTCATCTCGGTGGGGGTGGCATTTTTCACCAGCGCGGGGTTGCTCACGGGTGGCACGGCGGGGCTGGCGTTTTTGCTGCACTACGCCACGGGCATCGGCTTTGGCAAGATCTTCTTTGTGCTCAACCTGCCGTTTTATTGGCTGGCGCTGCGCAAGCTGGGCCGGGCCTTCACCGTCAAGACTTTCATCGCGGTGCTGCTGTTGTCGCTGCTGACCGAGCTGCAGTCGCAACTGCTGCAATTCGCGCAGTTGCAGCCGCTGTATGCCGCCATTGCGGGCGGGCTGATCACCGGCACGGGGTTTCTGGTGCTGTTCCGCCACCGCTGCAGCCTGGGCGGCGTGGGCATTGCGGCGCTGTACCTGCAGGACCGCTACGGCTGGCGCGCAGGCAAGGTGCAGATGGCGGTGGACTGCTGCATCGTGCTGCTGGCCCTGTGGACGGTGGAGCCCGTGCGCGTGGCCTGGTCCATTGCGGGCGCCGTGGCGCTCAACCTGGTGCTGGCCATGAACCACCGGCCGGGCCGCTACATGGCGGTGTAGGCCCCGGCCAAGGGCGGTTGAGCGCCCTGCAGAGACACACCGTCTACGTGGACACCTGCCAGCCCAGCCCACTGTGCAGCCGGTGCTCCAGCACCTCGATGGGCACCGGGCGGCTGAACAGGTAGCCCTGCCACAGCGTGCAGCCGTGGCGCTCCAGAAACGCGCGCTGCGCCTCGGTCTCCACCCCCTCGGCAATCACGTCGATGCCCAGGCTCTGCGCCATGCCGATGATGGTCTGCACTATGAGCGCGTCGGTGTGCTGGATGCCAATGTTGCGCACAAAGCTCTGGTCGATCTTGAGCTGGTCCAGCGGCAGCCGCGTGAGGTACGACAGCGACGACTGGCCGGTGCCAAAGTCATCCATCGAAAAGCGCAGGCCCAGCGCGCGCAGTGCATTCATCTTGGCGATGGTGTCGTCCACGTTGTCCAGCGCCAGACTCTCGGTCAGCTCCAGCTTCAGGCGGTCGGGTCGCGCGCCAGTCTGCCGCAGCACGGCCACCACCTGCTCCATGAAGTCGGCCTGGCGGAACTGGCGCGCGCTCACGTTCACCGCCAGTTGCAGGTCGGCCGTGGCAGGGTCGTCCTGCCAGCGGCGCAGCTGGCTGCAGGCGGTCTGCAGCACCCACAGGCCGATGGGCAGGATCAGCCCGGTCTCTTCGGCCAGCGGGATGAACTCGAACGGCGGCACCATGCCGCGCGCCGGGTGGTTCCAGCGGATCAGTACCTCGGCCCCCACCACATGCTTGCCGCAGCCCACCTGCACCTGGTAGTGCAGTGTGAACTGGCCCTGTTCCAGGGCCGTGCGCAGGTCATTCTCCAGCGCCGCGCGGGCAGTGACGGCGGCCTGCATGCGCGGGTCAAAAAAGCGGATGCCATTGCGCCCGGCGGTCTTGGCGGCATACATGGCCAGGTCGGCGTGCTTGACCACATCTTCCACCGTCTGCGCCTGGCCGCTGAACAGCACGGCGCCCACACTGGTGGTGCTGTGCACATGGTGTGATGCGAGCTGGTAGGGCTGGTTGAGCGCGGCCAGAATCTTTTCGCCCACCATCTGCGCCTGCTCGGCAGCGTCGGTGGCGAGGGCGCCCAGGTCTTCCAGCAGCACCAGAAACTCGTCACCACCCAGCCGCGCGACGGTGTCACCTTCACGCACACAGGCCGTCAACCGCTGGGCCACCTGCTGCAGCAGCACATCGCCCATGTCGTGGCCCAGGGTGTCGTTCAGGGTCTTGAAGTGGTCCAGGTCCAGGCACAGCAGCGCCCCTTGCAGGCCAGCGCGCGCACTGGTGGCAAACGCCTGCTGCAGGCGGTCCATCATCAGGCGGCGGTTGGGCAGGTGGGTGAGCGGGTCGTAGAACGCCAGGTGCTCGATCTCCCGCGCCGCAGCCGCGCTCTGGGTGATGTCATTGAGGGTGGCGACATAGTGCGTCAGCACCCCGTGCTGGTCCGTCACGGCGGTGATGGCCATGAAGTGCAGGTTCACCTCGCCGCTCTTGCAGCGGTTCCACAGCTCGCCCTTCCACTCGCCGGTGCTGGCCAGGCTGGCCCACATGGCATCAAAAAATGCCTTGTCATGGTGGCCCGAGGCCAGCAGGCTGGTGCGGCGGCCCACCACCTCGTCGGCGCTGTAGCCGGTGATGCGGCTGAACGCGCGGTTGGTGCGCAGGATGAGGGTGTCCGCGCCGGTGACGATCATGCCCTCCTGCGACTCAAACGCAATGGCGGCAATGCGCAGCTCGTTCTCGTCGCGCTTGCGGGCGGAGATGTCCTTGCCCACGCCCCGATAGCCACAAAACACACCGTCTTCATCAAACACGGGCGTGCCGCTGATGGACACCCAGTACGAGCAGCCCTGCTGGTCGCGGCGCTCGAACTCGAAGTCGCGGAACTCCTGGTGGCGCTCCAGCAGCGCGCGGTGCTCTTCCCACAGCGCGTCGCTCATGCCCGGTGCAGCCAGCTCCCAGCGCGTCTTGCCCATGTGCAGCGCGGCCTCCTGCACCAGCCGGTCATCGGCCCGGCCTTCCACATGCGTGAGGCGAAACTGCGCGTCCTGCTCCCAGTACCAGTCGGACGACAACGCGGTGAGGGTGCGAAAACGCGCCTCGTTGTCCTCCAGCTTGCGGCGCACGCGGTAGGACTCGCTCACGTCGCTGAACACCAGCACCACCCCCACGATCTGCCCCTGGGAGTTGCGAATGGGAGCGGCGCTATCGGCAATGTGGTACTCGGCGCCATGCCGGGCCTGCAGGGTGGTGTGGTTGCTCAATGCCACCACCTGGCCCCGGTCCATCACCAGCTGCACCGGGTCCACCTGCGGCTCGCGGGTACCGGTGTTGATGATGCGGAACACCTCGGGCAGCGGCTGGCCCATGGCCTGTGCCAACGGCCAGCCTGTCAGGCGCTCGGCCACCACGTTCATGCGGGTGATGCGGCCTTGCGCATCGGTGGCGATCACGCCATCGCCGATGGAAAGCAGCGTGATGGCCAGGTTTTCTTCGCTCTGGCGCAGTTCGGCCTCGGCTTTCTGTCGCGTCAGGGCCATGCGGTCAAAGCGGCGGCCCAGCTCGGTCAGCTCCTGCAGCCCCGTGGCGGGAACGCGCGATACATAGCGCCCCTCGGCCAGCTCGTCCGTGGCGTGCATCAGGCGCCTCAGGGGCCGCATCACGCCGCGCCGCACGCCCACTTGCGCCACGGCAAATGACAGCACCAGGCCGCCCAGCAAGAACGCCATCTCGGTCCACATGCGGCTGTTGGCCGCGGCGTACAGGTTGTCCAGCGGCACGGCCAGGCTCATGGTGGCCACCGGTTTGCCGCCTGCCTCGATCAGCGGCTGGAACACCACCAGCTCGGGCGCGCCATCAGGGCGGTACCGCTGGCGCTGCCCCTGGGGCGTTTGCAGCACCAGGGCGCGGAACTCGGCATCGGCAAACGGTGCCCCCAGCTCGCTGGCATCGGGCGGGTAGCGCGCCAGCACGCGCCCCTCAGGGTCGGACACCCGGGCCACCGCGCCGTCCGGCAGCCCCAGGTCGGTGAGCCGCCGGCTCCACCACTCCAGCGACACCACCGCCACGGCGGCCGCCACCACCTCCTGCGTGCCGGGCGGTATCACCGGGTAGGCAAAGTTGACACTGGCCACCTGGGCGGCGCGGTCCACCTGAAAGCTGCCCACCGCAAAGTCCCGCCCCAAAATCGTCTGCTGAAAATATGGGCGGTTGGCGACGTTGACAGGAGCCTTGAGCGGACGCGCATTGCACAGCAGCTCGCCGTCCGCCCGTGGCACGCCAATGTTGACGTAGGTGGCATTGAGCGACAGCACTTCGGCCAGGTAACGCCCACACTGGGACGCTGAAGGGTCGTGCACCTGCGGCATGGCGGCCAGCTGCTGCAGAAACTGGCGGGTGTTCTGGATCAGCCGCTGCTGGGTGCCAGCCACCGACTGCAGGGTCTGCAGCGCGCGTTCTTCTGCCGCAGCAATCGCGTCTGTGCGGTGGGCCCGTGCCTGGTACACCACCAGCAGCACCGCTGGCAGCGTGGCCCACAGCACCAGCCAGCGAATCCGCGCGGACAAGGTGCTCCACATTCCAGCGACCCATGAGGGCATACCGACCTTTCTGTGCAAGAGAAAGAACGCTTGAGCACATATCTGCCGACAGCCGCTGACAAACGCGCAGACATGTTTCGTCACATGTTACTGCCCATGGTCGGAAAAGGCATTCACGATTTGCGCAGGGTTGCCCGCAGCGCCAGAAAGTGGTTACCTGCGGAACCTTGAGCGGCTCCGCCGTATCATTGAAGGATGCGTCGCGGCTTCTTCTTCCTGCTGATGGTGGTGCTGGTCCTTCGGGGCCTGACGGGCACGGCCATGGCGGCGGGCATTGTGGCTCCGCTGCTGCCTGCAGGCGCCGCGCAGCATACCGAGGCCCATCAGCCTACGGCGGAAGGCATGGTCCACGACCACGACCAGGGCCATCCCCACGATCATTCCGCAACCCTTGCGCAGGCGGAGGGCGTGGCACCCGCCGACGCCCATGCCCACCATGGCGCCCCGGCCGCCGAGCCCGGCATCGACCACACTGCCAGCCACTCTGCGGCCTGCCAGAACCCCGATGCGGGCTGCAAATCGGGCCACGACCACGACCACGACCACCACAGCGCCAGTTGCTCGGCCTGCGAAATCTGCCACTCGGCCATGCTGGGCCTGCCCGCATCGCCGACCCCCGCCCCCCTGCCCGCCGGAGCCCTGCTGCCCCTGGCCTCTGCGCAGTTTGACAGCGCCCCTGCGGCGCTGGCCATCAAACCACCCATCGCCTGATCTCCGACGCCCGAAGTGCGTCTGCCATAGCCTGATAGCCCCTGAACAACGGGGTTCGTCGGACGGCAGTGCACTGTTTTTTCGTTCGTTGTCTGGAGATCGCCATGCGCGCCCCTGCCATTTTTCTCTCCTTGCCATCGCCCGGGCCATCGTGGCCGATGCGATTGGCTTGTCTTGCCCTGTTGTCGCCCTTGCTGGCGCAAGCCCAGGGCCCATCTGCATCCGACGCTACCCGCGCCGATGCGCCCACGGCCCCCCTGCCGTACACGGCCATGCCGCCGCAGCCCCCGCTGGTGGACGCCTTGCCCACCCCCCAGGCCTGGCGCCAGACGCACGAGGCCGTGGGCGCGTTCCCGCGCGGCCATGCGGACATCTTGGCCTGGGAGGCGCAAAAAGGCTCAGCACCTACTCCCACGCCCGCAGCCTCCACCGCTACCTCCATGCCACACCATCCCCAGGGCATGCAGGACGGCATGCCGCATGGGAAGCAGCACGGCACACGCCATGAAATGCATCACGGAAGCCCGGGGAGTGCCCACCCCGCCCACCACCCCGAGCAGAAGGGCAAGCCATGATCAGCGCCCATCGCCTCTCCATACTGGCTGCCGCCACCCTGCTGGCGGGCTGCGCCAGCGTGTCGCCCGACGGCCTGCGCAGTGATGTCGCGGCCCTCACTGCGGGCCGTACCGCCGGTGTACCCCAGGCGGCCTTGCCCGCCACAGACCCGAGCGCTCGCGCAAAGGCCCAGCAGTCCGTCGACGGCTGGCTCGCGCAACCCCTGACACAAGACGCCGCCGCGCGCATTGCCCTGCTCAACAACCCCGGCTTGCAAGCCCGGCTGGCCGCGCTGGGCGTGGCCGATGCCGAGCGGGTGCAGGCCATCACGCTGCCCAACCCGCACCTGACCCTGGGGCGCTTCACCAACAGCCAGGAACGCGAGATCGAACGCACCCTGGCCTTTGGCCTGATGGACCTCATCACCCTGCCCTGGCGCACCCAGCGCGAGGCCGAGCACCTGCAGATTGCCACGCTGCAGGCCGCGCAGGACGTGGTGCAACTGGCCGCAGACACCCGCCGCGCCTGGCTGCGGGCGGTGGCGGCCGAGCAGGTGGCCGCCACGCACGACCGCATGGTGGAAGCCGCCGAGGCCGGGGCCGAGCTGGCGCACCGCATGGCGCAGGTCGGCAACTGGAGCCGCCTGCAACAAGCCCGCGAACAGGCCGTGCTGCACGATGCCACCCGCCAGCGTGCCCGCGCCCGCCTGGCCGCAGCCACCGAGCGTGAGCAGCTCAACCGCCGCATGGGCCTGTGGGGGCAGCAAACCCAATACCAGCTGGCCCAGCAGCTGCCGCCCCTGCCCACCACCGCCTTACCCGCCGATGGCATCGAAGCCACCGCGCTGCGCGAGCGGCTGGACGTGCAAGCTGCCCGCCGCCAGCTGGACACCCAGGCCACGCGCCAGGGCTGGAGCCGTGCGGGCGCCGTGTTTGGTGACATTGGGCTGGCATACAGCCGCAACACCGCGACCGAACGCGACACCGGCCGCAGCGACATCAAGCGCGGCTGGGAGATCGAGCTGCCCCTGCCCCTGTTCGACTGGGGTGGTGCAGCCCGCACCCGCGCCCAGGCCGAGGTGGAGCAAAGCGCCGCCCAGCTGCAAGACACCGCCGTGCGCGCCCGCAGCGAGGTGCGCGCCGCCTGGCTCACCTACCGCACGGCCCTCGACCTGGCGCGCCAGCAGCAGGCTGAAGTAGTGCCCCTGCGCCAGCTCATCGCCGACGAGACCACGCTGCGCTACAACGGCATGCTGGCCAGCGTGTGGGACATGCTGGCCGAAGCACGCAACAGCACGCAGGCCGTGGCCAACGCCATCGAAGCGCAGCGCGACTTCTGGCTGGCCGAGACCGACCTGCAACTGGCGCTGACGGGCACCTCGCCCGGCGCACTGCAGGGCCTCACCTCCGGCGCCGCAGCCTCCTCCACCCCACAAGGCCACTGACATGAACCGCCGCAATTTCTTTTCTGGCGCCGCCACGGCCGTGGCCGCAGCCTCCGTCAGCCGCGTGGCCCTGGCCGCGCTGCCCGAGCCCGCCACACAGTCCAGCGCCGACACCGCGCCGCCGCGGCACCCGCCCACGGGCCGCCCCTACAACCCGGTGGTCACTTTGAATGGCTGGACCGCCCCCTGGCGCATGAACGCAGGCGTCAAGGAGTTCCACCTGGTGGCCGAACCCGTGGTGCGTGAGGTGGCGCCTGGCTTCATGGTCAACATGTGGGGCTACAACGGCCAGAGCCCCGGCCCCACCATCGAAGTGGTCGAAGGCGATCGCGTGCGCATCTTCGTCACCAACCGCCTGCCTGAACACACCACCATCCACTGGCACGGGCAGCGCCTGCCCAACGGCATGGACGGCGTGGGCGGCCTCACCCAGCCCGCCATCCAGCCCGGCAAGACCTTTGTATACGAGTTTGTGACGCGGCGCCCCGGCACCTTCATGTACCACCCGCAAGCCGACTAGATGGTGCAGATGGCCATGGGCATGATGGGCCTGTGGATCACCCACCCCAAGGGTAGCCATCCGCAGATCGCCAAGGTACAGCGCGACTACGCGTTTCTGCTCAACGCCTTTGACGTGGAGCCCGGCAGCATGACCCCCAAGGTCAACACCATGCTGGACCACAACATCTGGTGCTGGAACAGCCGCGTGTTCCCTGCCATCAGCCCGCTGGTGGCGCGTCAGGGCGAGCGCGTGCGCATCCGCGTGGGCAACCTCACCATGACCAACCACCCTATCCACCTCCATGGGCACGAGTTTGAAGTGACCGGCACCGACGGCGGCCCCGTGCCCAAAAGCGCGCGCTGGCCGGAGGTGACCACCGACGTGGCCGTGGGCCAGATGCGGCAGGTGGAGTTCATCGCCGACGAACCCGGCGACTGGGCCCTGCACTGCCACAAAAGCCACCACACCATGGGCGCCATGGGGCACGCCGTGCCCACCATGATCGGCGTGGACCACCGGGGCCTGGTCGGCAAGATCCAGAAGATCGTGCCCGACTACATGGTGATGGGCGAGCGCGGCATGGCCGACATGGGCGCCATGGAGATGCCGCTGCCCGACAACACCTTCCCGATGATGACCGGCACCGGCCCCTTCGGCCCGCTGGAGATGGGCGGCATGTTCACCACGCTCAAGGTGCGCGCTGACCAACCCGCAGGCAGCTATGCCGACCCCGGCGACTTCAGGCAGCCACGCGGCACCCAGGCCTTTGAATGGCAAGGCGCACCGGCCGCCACACCACGCCCTGCACGCACCGACACCCCAGGCACCGCCCCAGGCGCGGCCAATGCAGGCAAGCCCGCTGCCAGCGGCCACCAACATTGATGCCAACGATCACCATGAACACTATTAAATTCATAGCTGCCTGGGCAATATGCACTAGCGCATTCGGCACTTTTGCTGCCTATGGGCATGAAAACATGCCCCACCGCACCTCCACAGCCCCCGTGGTCAAAGAGCAAAAAGACTGGGGCATTGCAGGCGATGCCCAGCAGGTGCGCCGCACGATCACCGTGCGCATGGGCGACGACATGCGGTTCAGCCCCCGCCACATCGAAGTGCGCGAGGGCGACACCGTGCGGCTGCGCGCACAGAACAAAGGCCAGGTGCTGCACGAGATCGTGATCGGCACCAAGGCGGAGCTGGACCAGCACGCCGAGATGATGAAAAAGCACCCGGGCATGGAACACGACGAGCCTTACATGGCCCATGTGGCGGCGGGCAAGGCCGGCGACATCGTGTGGCACTTCAACCGCGCAGGCAGCTTTGACTTTGCCTGCCTCATCCCCGGCCATTACCAGGCCGGCATGACCGGCACCATCACCGTGCTGCCCCGCCATCCATAACGCCAGGAGAAACACCATGACCCTACAACGCCCTCGGGCTGCATCCGCATCCATGACCGCGCTCCCCAGCCCTGCCCGCCGCCAATGGCTGGCCACCACTCTGCCTCTGCTGGGCGCGGGGTTGGCCGTCGCTTTGCTGCCGGTTGGGTCCCGCGCCGCCACCAACACGCCCACACCGCTGGAAGTGTGGAAAGACCCCAACTGCGGCTGCTGCCAGGACTGGGTGGACCACATGCAAGCCAACGGCTTTGCCGTGAAGGTGCATGCCACCGGCAACAACGCCGTGCGTGCCCGCCTGGGACTGCCGCCAAAACTGGGTTCGTGCCACACCGCGCTGGTGGGCGGCTACCTGGTGGAAGGCCACGTGCCCGCCAGCGATGTGCGCAAGCTGCTGCAGCAAAAGCCCAAGGCCCTGGGCCTGGCCGTGCCGGGCATGCCCGTGGGATCGCCAGGCATGGACGGCGCCGTGTATGGCGACCGGCGCGACCCGTACGACGTGCTGCTGGTGGCCCACGACGGCAGCACGCGCATCTTCAACAGCTACAACAAAAAGGCATCCACATGACCCAGCACCTCTTCTCCATCCCGCTGGCTGCCGCCCTGTTTGTCCTGGTTGCAGGGCCCGCCCTGGCGCAGGCGCCTGCAGGGGCTGCCGCAGACAGCCACAGCAGCCACCACCCCGCCGCCACCGCACCGTCCGCGCCACCGGCGGATCTGAGCGAAGGCGAAATCACCCGCTGGGACCCGCGCACCCTGCGCCTGACCCTCAAACACGGCGAGATCAAGAACCTGGAGATGCCGCCCATGACCATGGTGTTCCGCGTGGCGGACGCCGGCGTGGTGGGCGACCTGAAACCCGGCGACAAGGTGCGCTTTCGGGCCGAACAGGTCAGCGGTGCCTACCACGTCCAACGGATCGAGAAAGCGCCCTGACGCGACTCCACGTGCAGCGCCAGGGCCCTGATGCTGCGCAACTGTCGCCCGGCCCCAGGGCACCATAATCACCAGCCATGAGTTCTCCACACGCAATGGCTGGCGACGCTGGCAGCATCACCCGCGTGGCCGGCATCGAGGTCGGCCACTTCACCGAAACCCGCCGCCCCACGGGCTGCACCGTCATCATCACCCGCGAGGGCGCTGTGGCCGGGGTGGATGTGCGCGGTGCCGCACCCGGTACGCGCGAGACGGATTTGCTCCACCCCTCCAACCTGGTGGACAAGGTGCACGCCATCATGCTCGCGGGCGGCAGCGCCTGGGGGCTGGATGCCGCCACCGGCGCCGTGCGCTGGCTGGAAGAGCGCGGCGTGGGTTTCGACGTGGCCGTGGGCCGCCTGCCCATCGTGCCCGCCGCCGTGCTGTTCGACCTGCTGGTGGGCGACATGCGCGTGCGCCCCGATGCCGCGGCAGGCTACGCGGCGTGCGAGGCCGCCTCCACCGCAGACCCGGCCGAAGGTAACGTGGGCGCGGGCACCGGTGCGGCGCTGGGCAAGATCTTCGGCATTCAGCGTGCGATGAAGGGTGGCATCGGTACCGCCTCCGTCACCGTGGACGGCGTCACGGTAGGTGCCCTCATCGCCTGCAATGCGCTGGGCGACGTGATCGACCCCGACACCGCGCAAGTGATTGCCGGGGCCCGGACCGACGACGGCCTGCGGTTGCGCGACACGCGCCGCGCCCTGCTGCGCGGCGACCCGCCCCAGCCCCTGCTGGCGGGCACCAACACCACCATCGGTGTGGTCGCCACTGACGCGGTCATCTCAAAGGTGCAGGCCCACCGCCTGGCCGTGGCCGCGCACGACGGGCTGGCACGCAGCATCAACCCCGTGCACACCATGTCGGACGGCGACACCCTGTTCAGCCTGGGCACGGGCCGCAGCGGCAGGAGCCCGGGCATGATGGTGCTGGCCACCATGGCGGCCGAGGCCACAGCCATCGCCACGGCGCGGGCAGCACGGGCTGCGCGCGCCATCACTACCGCCGAGGGGCTGTC
>NZ_JBGFFF010000077.1:0-22859 GCF_056175785.1 Acidovorax sp. LjRoot204 | reverse complement strand
GTGTCGATACGGCGCAAGAAGGTCAGATGAGCCCCGCAGCCCAACGCCGCACCAATGTCTTCACCCAACGTACGGATGTAGGTGCCCTTGCTGCAGGTCACTATCATTTTAATAGCTGTTTGCGCTTGATCTGTCTGCACCAGCGTCAGCTTGAGGGCATGGATGATCACGTCCCGTGCTTCGCGCTCCACCGTGACACCGGCGCGTGCATATTCGTACAGCGCCTTGCCGTCCTTCTTGAGCGCGCTATGCATCGGCGGCACCTGGCGGATGGGACCCGTGAACTGTTGCTGCACAGCCGCCAGGCGCTCTGGCGTGAGTTGGGCAGCATCTACGTCGCAGCGTTGCACCACGTCCCCCTCGGCATCGCCGGTGGTCGTGGTGGCGCCGAGCAGCGCAATCGCCTCGTAGGTTTTGGCGGCATCCAACTGCAGCTGGCTGAACTTGGTGGCGGCGCCGAAACACAGAGGCAACACGCCCGTGGCGAGCGGATCCAGCGTGCCCGTATGGCCCGCTTTCTCGGCGCGCAACAGCCATTTCGCCTTTTGCAAGGCGTCATTGCTCGAAAGGCCGAGCGGTTTGTCGAGCARCAACACCCCATGCACAGGGCGCCGCTGCACCCTKGTGCGTGGCGCGTGCATGGACTAATCCTCTTTGGCGCGCGAAGACACCGCCTTGGCGATCAAGGCGTTCATGTCGGCCGCACGCTCGGWGGTGCGGTCGAACASGAAGTGCAGCGTMGGCACGGTGTGGATGTGCAGGCGCTTGAACARGCCRTTGCGCAGGAATCCAGCCGCCTGGTTGAGCGCCGCCTGCGTTTCCACAGGGTCGCCCGTCAACAGGCTGAAGAACACCTTGGCATGGGCGTAGTCGGGAGTCACCTCCACGCCCTGCAGCGTCACCATGCCCACGCGCGGGTCYTTCAACTCGCGCGCGATCAGCTCCGTCAGATCRCGCTGGATCTGGTCGGCMACCTTGAASGCGCGGTTGGGAGTGGAAGATTTCTTCGCAGCCATATCGTCGTCACCGAGGCTTTACAGCGTCCGGGCGATTTCCTTGATGTCAAAGAACTCGAGTTGATCGCCTTCCTTGATGTCGTTGTAGTTCTTGAGCTTGATACCGCACTCAAAGCCTTCCTTGACATCCTTGACATCGTCCTTGAGGCGCTTGATCGAGTCGACTTCGCCGGTGTAGACCACCACGTTGTCGCGCAGCAGACGGAACTTGGCGTTGCGATGGACCATGCCGGACGTGATGTACGAACCCGCCACAGTACCGATCTTGGAGGCCACGAACACGGTGCGGATCTCGGCCGTACCAATGACTTCTTCGCGCTGCTCGGGAGCCAGCATGCCGGACATCGCCACACGCAACTCGTCCACAGCGTCGTAAATGATGCTGTAGTAATGCAGGTCCACGCCATTGCCTTCGGCCAGCTTGCGCGCRCCGGCATCGGCACGCACGTTGAAGCCGATCACGATGGCCTTGGAGGCGATCGCCAGGTTGATGTCGSWYTCGCTGATGSCGCCCACRSCGGCGTACACSAKYTGCACCTTGACCTCGTCGGTCGMSAGCTTGAGCAGCGACTGGGCCAGCGCTTCCTGCGAGCCYTGCACGTCGGCCTTGACGATGATGGGCAGGGTCTTGACCTCACCCGCCGWCAKGTCGGCGAACATGTTYTCCAGCTTGGCGGCYTGCTSCTTSGCCAGCTTGGTGTTGCGGAACTTGCCKGCACGGTASGTSGCGATYTCRCGSGCACGGCGCTCGTCCGTCAACACCATGAATTCGTCACCCGCCTGCGGCACTTCCGTCAGACCCTGGATTTCGACAGGAATCGATGGACCAGCCGTCTTGGCGACCTTGCCGTTTTCGTCCAGCATGGCGCGCACGCGGCCATAGGTCTGGCCAGCCAGCACCACATCGCCCACCTTCAGCGTACCGGACTGCACCAGCACCGTGGCCACAGGGCCGCGGCCCTTGTCCAGCTGGGCTTCGATCACGAGACCCTTGGCCAGCGAATCCACCGGCGCCTTGAGTTCCAGCACTTCGGCCTGCAGCAGCACTTGCTCCAGCAGGGTGTCGATGCCCATGCCGGTCTTGGAGGACACGGGCACAAAGGGCGAATCGCCACCGTATTCTTCAGGCACCACCTCTTCGACCACCAGCTCCTGCTTGACGCGGTCTGGGTTGGCATCGGGCTTGTCAGCCTTGGTGATGGCCACCACGATCGGAACACCCGCCGCCTTGGCGTGCTTGATGGCTTCCTTGGTCTGGGGCATGACGCCGTCGTCAGCAGCTACCACCAGAATCACGATGTCGGTGGCCTGGGCACCACGGGCACGCATGGCCGTGAAGGCCTCGTGACCCGGGGTGTCGAGGAACGACACCATGCCGCGTGGCGTTTCCACGTGGTAGGCACCAATGTGCTGGGTAATGCCACCGGCTTCACCCGCAGCCACCTTGGCGCGGCGGATGTAATCCAGCAGCGAGGTCTTGCCATGGTCCACGTGACCCATCACGGTCACGACCGGAGCGCGCGGCAGCAGTTCTGCGTTTTGCTGGCCTGCATCTTCGTCGGTGAAGGCTTCCGGGTCGTCCAGCGCAGCCACGACGGCCTTGTGGCCCAGCTCTTCCACCACGATCATGGCCGTGTCCTGGTCCAGCGGCTGGTTGATGGTGACCATCTGGCCCATCTTCATCAGCGCCTTGATGACCTCGTTGGCCTTGATGGACATCTTGTGCGCCAGTTCAGCCACGGTAATGGTCTCGGGCACATGCACTTCGATGATGCGTGCTTCGACCGGTGCGGCCTGCTGGTGATCATCACGGTGGTCGCGGTTGTCGCCACGGCGGCCACGCGGGCCACCACGCCAGTTGTTGCGACCGACACCGCCGCTGCTGTCGCCGCGGGTCTTGATTTCTTTTTTCTTGGCCGTGTCATTGGCCCAGCTGGAGGACAGCTTGGCCGACTTCACTTCCTTGCCAGCACCAGGCGCACCCGCGCCCGCTCCAGCAGTAGCGGGAGCACCGGCGCGCGCCACGCCAGTACCGACTGCCGGCTTGTGCAGCGTGCCCTTCTTGGCGTCGCCCACGGCAGCAGGCTTGGCCACTGGCTTGGGTTCCTCGGGCTTCTTGGCGACCATGACCGCCTTCTTGGGCGTAGCCATCATGGAGCGAATGGCGGCAGCTTCGGCCTCGGCCTTGCGGCGACGTGCATCCAGGTCGGCCGCACGGGCGGCTTCTTCGTCAGAGCGGGCCTTGGATTCGGCAGCAGCCTTTTCGCGGGCTTCGTTCTGTGCTGCTGTGCGTGCAGCGGCTTCGGCAGCCTGCTCGCGGGTGGCTTCCTGCTTGACGGCAGAAGCCTGGGCCTTCTTCTCGGCTTCCTGAGCCGCGTAGGCGGCAGCACGCTCTTCGGCTTCGCGCTCGCGCTTTTCGCGGGCTTCGCGCTCGGCACGTTTTTCGGCCAATTCCGCCTCCTGGCGGCGGATCAGCTCGGCCTGGCGGCGSGCYTCTTCCTCGCGGCGGGACAGCTCAAGATCTTCACTCGACACCGCGGGTTCTTCCACCGCCGCGGGTGCGTGCGACTCTGCAGCAGCCTCTGCACCTTCGTCGCGCTGAATGAACGTGCGCTTCTTGCGCACTTCCACCTGGATGGTACGGGCCTTGCCCGTAGCGTCCGCCTGCTTGATTTCGCTGGTGGACTTCTTGACCAGCGTGATCTTCTTGCGATCGGCCGAGGCCGTGCCGTGGCTGGCCTGCAGGTAAGCAAGCAGCTTTTGCTTGTCCGACTCGGTCAACGCGTCAGAGGGAGCAGCCTTGCCCACGCCGGCAGCCTTGAGCTGGTCGAGCAGGGTTTCAGGCGATTTTTTGAGTTCGGTAGCGAACTCGGCGACAGTGTTACTGGACATATGTGGTTCGTGCCTCCCTGACCTTTACTCTTGCCCCGCGAACCAGTGTTCGCGCGCCTTCATGATCAAGGCTTTGGCTTCCTCTTCAGACTGTCCGGTCAGGTCGGTCAGTTCATCAATGGCCAGATCGGCCAGGTCRTCACGTGTGTGCACACCGCCTTCGGCCAATTTGGCAATCAGCTCAGGGGTGAGGCCTTCGAGGTCGCGCAGGTCCTGGGAGACCTCTTCCACGCTTTCCTCACGGGCAATTTCCATGGTGAGCAGCGCGTCCTTGGCACGGGCCCGCAGCTCGTTGACGGTGTCTTCATCGAAGCTTTCGATCTCCAGCATTTCCTGCAGGGGAACGTAGGCCACTTCTTCGAGGCTGTTGAAGCCTTCGGAGATCAGGATGTCGGCGATTTCCTCGTCCACATCGAGCTTTTCCATGAACAGCTTGCGGGCCGTATCGGTCTCGTTGGCCTGCTTTTGCGCGCTTTCAGCGGCGTCCATGATGTTGATCTTCCAGCCGGTCAGGTCGGACGCCAGGCGCACGTTCTGACCACCACGGCCGATGGCGATGGCGAGGTTTTCCTCGTCCACGACCACATCCATGGCGTGCTTTTCTTCATCGACCACGATGGAGGACACGTTGGCCGGAGCCAGCGCGCCAATCACGAACTGTGCCGGGTCTTCGGACCACAGCACGATGTCCACGCGCTCGCCAGCAAGCTCGTTGGTCACCGCGTTCACACGGGTGCCACGCACGCCGACGCAGGTGCCGATGGGGTCCACGCGCTTGTCATGGGACAGCACGGCGATCTTGGCACGCGAGCCGGGGTCACGGGCGCAGGATTTGATCTCCAGCAGGCCTTGCTCGATCTCGGGCACTTCCTGGCGGAAGAGTTCGATCATGAACTCAGGCGCCGAACGCGACAGGATGATGGGAGCGCCGCGCAGCGTCAGGTCCACTTCCATGATCATGGCCCGCACGCGGTCACCGCTGCGCAGGTTTTCCTTGGGGATCATTTCGCTGCGGCGCAGACGGCCTTCCACGCGGCCGGACTCGACAATGATGTCGCCCTTGTCCATGCGCTTGACGGTGCCGGTGAAGATTTTTTCGCCGCGCGACATGAAGTCGTTGAGCAACATTTCGCGCTCAGCGTCGCGGATCTTCTGCAGGATGACTTGCTTGGCAGCCATGGCGCCGATGCGACCGATGGGCACCGACTCGACACCCTCTTCGATGTACTCGCCGACTTCGATGTCTGGGATGCGATCCTTCGCATCCATCAGCAGCTCTTCGGCTTCGGGGTTTTGCAGGCCCGCATCGTCGGGCACCACCAGCCAGCGACGGAAAGTCTCGTAGTTGCCGCTGTCGCGATCCACGGACACGCGAATGTCCACCTCGCCCTGGTACAGCTTCTTGGTAGCCTGGGCCAGGGCCGACTCCACGGCGCCCAAGACCACATCACGCTCCACGTTCTTTTCGCGCGAAATGGCCTCAACCAACATCAACAATTCGCGATTCATGCGACGACTCTCCTGTTTTCAATCACCCGAGGGCAAGGCAACGCACTGCAGCCACCCACCCCACAATTTTCAGCAGCAAATCAGGCAGGTGCAGCCCCGGCCTTGCCTGCGCGCCCCTTGAAGTCCACGATGGGCGCAAGGCGCACATCCCGGCATTCGTCCAAGGTGAAGCCCATCGCCTGCAACGGGGCGGGCACGCGTTTCTTGCTGACTCTTTGTCCTGGCTTGACCGGCGGCTCGTCGCTCCAGACGATCTGCCAGCCTCCGGCCTCGGCCCGCTCCAGCGTGCCGCGAAATTTCTTGCGCGTGGCGTTGACCTGGCCTCCCGCTGCTGCGGCGCCGATGGGCGCCTTCAGGGTGATGTCGATGACAGAGCCTTCAAAGCGCACGAAGTCTTGCTCGTGGCGCAAGGGCCGGTCGATACCAGGAGATGACACTTCGAGGCGCTTGTACTCGACGCCATCGACCTCCAGCGCAAACTGCAGCTGGCGGGTGACCTTCTCGCAATCCTCGACCGTCACGAACTGCTCGATCACGGGCTGGGGCGCATCAGCGGCCGGCTGCACCCAAGGCAAGTCGATGGTGACGCGCAACAGGCCGCCGGCAGAGCGCTCGATCTCCACCAGGTCATATCCCAGTCCCGTCACAATTTGTTCAACGACTTGCTGCAATGCCACGTGTTCAGTTCAATCCCGGATAAACCACACAACTTGCGCCAATCAGGGCCAGGCCACCAGCCTGCCCACTGGGAGCACTGTTTGTGCCCCCTCATTTGCGCAAATCCAAAACAAAAAACCCGATAACCCCCGGAGACTCTTCCCCGACAGCTTCGAGCTCCAAAAGCGTTCGACCAAAAAAAACGGGCGGTTGGTACCCGCCCGTTTGGTCGTGAGATTCGTATTGTAGCGTGCAAAGTGTTGATTTGCAAAGGCGCAGGCAGGGAAAACTGTTGTCAACACGCTCAGGCAGGACGCCCAAGCCAGTGTCCATGCGGCCTTCCGGGCGGTGCCCTGCCTCAATGGCACCACACGCTTGTCCAACCTGCACCAGCAGCTATGACAGTGATAGCGGCTGCAGCAGTTCTGCCAGATCGCTTTCGGTGAAAAGCGGCTCCTTGCGGGCAGCAGCTCCGCTGTACAGGCTGCCCGCCAGCTGCGCCTTGCGCTCCTGCAGGGCCAGGATGCGCTCCTCGATCGTCCCCTGCGCCACCAGCTTGATCACCCACACGCTTTGCGTCTGACCCATGCGGTGGGCGCGGTCGGTGGCCTGGTTTTCCACCGCCGGGTTCCACCAAGGGTCGAAATGGATCACCGTGTCGGCCTGCGGCAGGTTCAGCCCCACCCCGCCCGCCTTGAGGCTGATGAGAAACAAAGGCACCTGCCCGCTGGTGAACTGCTCGATGATCGCGTCGCGCTTTTGGCTCTGCCCCGTGAGCTTGACCCAGGGCAGTTCGCGCTTTTTCAGCTCGGTCTCAATCAGCCTGAGCATGCTGGTGAACTGCGAGAACAGCAAAATGCGTCGCCCCTCGGCCAACATTTCGGGCAGCAGCGTCATCAAATGGTCCAGCTTGGCCGATGTCTCCACGGCCTTGGCTGCGTCCAGCGGCACCAGCTGCGGGTGGCAGCACACCTGCCGCAGCTTGAGCAGCGCATCCAGGATGGTGATCTGCGATGGCGCCAGCCCCTTGGACTGCAGTGCTTCGCGCACGGTCTTCTCCATGCCCAGGCGGATGGTTTCGTACAGGTCCGCCTGCGCGCCGGTCAGCTCCACGGGCATGACCGATTCGACCTTGGGCGGCAGCTCCCCTGCCACCAGCGCCTTGGTCCGCCGCAGCATGAAGGGGGTGATGCGGGCGCGCAACTGGGCCATGCGCGCACCGTCGCCCTGCTTTTCGATGGGCGTAAGAAACACCTCCTTGAAGCGCGTTTGGCTGCCCAAAAAGCCCGGCATCAAGAAGTGGAACAGGCTCCAGACCTCGCCCAGGTGGTTTTCCATGGGCGTACCCGACAAGCACAGCCGGTGGCGCGCCTGCAGTTGGCTCGCCACCTGTGCGGCCTGGCTGCTGGCGTTCTTGATGTTCTGGGCCTCGTCCAGCACCACTAGGTGCCACTGGTGCCCCAGCCAGCGGTCTCGGTCGCGTTGCAGCAGCGAATACGGCGCGATGACCAGGTCGTGCTCGGTGACTTCATCGGCCGCTTCATGGCGATCCGCGCCATGCAGCACCAGGCACCGCAGGCCCGGGCAAAAGCGAGCGGCCTCGCGCTGCCAGTTGCCCATCAGGCTCACGGGCGCAATGACCAGCGCAGGGCACGTCAGCCGCCCAGCGTCTTTTTCGACCTGGATGTGCGCCAGGGTCTGCAGGGTCTTGCCCAGGCCCATGTCGTCGGCCAGCACACCGGCCAGGCCGTGGGCCCGCAAAAACTGCAGCCAGTTCAGGCCTTGCTGCTGGTAGGGCCGCAGCGTGGCACGCACGCTGGCGGGCAGCGGCACCTCGGGCAAGGCGCTGGCGCCCCGCAGCTGGGCCAGCATGTCGCGCAAGGCACCGGCGCCCTGCCACACCGCGCCCTCGCCCAGCGCAGCACTGGTGCGCAGGGCGTCCAGGCGTGAGAGCTTCAGGCGGTCGGCGTTGAAGTCACGCGCGCGGTCGCCCGCGAGATCGAGCAGCGCTGCCATCCAGGGCCGCAGGGTATCTGTCGGCAGGCGCACGAACCCGGCACCGGTCAACGAGGGCATGTAGACATGTCCCGGCAGCTGGGGCAAGCCCGTCGCAGGGTCCAGCGGCTGTGCCGCCGCTGCGGCAATCAGATCGGGCAGCCAGGGCAGGATGTTGTGGCGCACACCATTGATTTCCATGCCCAGCGACAGCGCAAACCAGGGCGATGTGGTCGCATCATCCCCCTCAGGCTGCAGCACCACATCCAGTCGGTCGGCGTGCTGGACCCAGCCGTGCAGCGCCGCGTCCAGCGTGACATCAAAACCCGCGTCGCGCAGCCCTGCAAAGCCGTTGTCTGCCCAATGCATCCAGTCATCCTGCGCACGCTCGCCAGGGATGCCGAACAGGCCGTCGTCGGTGGCCAGGAGACCCAGACCTTCCAGACGCTCGACGGCATGGCGTTCAGCCACCGCATCGCGCTGCAGCAGCACCTGGCCGCCGTCGGCACCGGGCACCAGCACCGCCGGCTCCTGCCCCGCCCACCAGCCCACATGGCCCTGGTAGTCAAAACGCAAGTGCGCGGTGATAAGCCCCATTTCAGCCACCTGGTTCGGAGATGACGGAGCCAGATGCAGGCGCGCCACGGGTTTCACCCCCCGCACCTGTGTGAGCGGACCCAGCGCCGGCGGCAACGGCAACACCCCGCCAATGCGGCGCACCACCTCGGCATGGTGTTTTTGCAGCGCCGCAGCACTGAGCGCGGGGGCCTTGAGCAGCATGGCCACCTGGGCCGGGCTCAGGCCCTCGGCGTGCACCGGGCCGCAGACGCCCTGGACGACGTCCAGGTACAAGGGCGGATGGTTGTCGCACAGGACGGCGGTGTCGCCTGGCAGACTGGCCCGCAGGCCCCAGACGGCCTCGCCGCCTTGCACGGGCGTGGACGCCAGCCATGCCCACGCGATGGGCAGCGGGTCGCCCCATCGCAAAAGCTCACCCACGGTGGACCCACCCGCATCGACGAACAGACGACCCGTGGCCGCTGCCTGCTCCAGCGCCAGCAAGCCCACCGCACCCTCCAGCACCCCAATGGGCGCGACGCTGTAGGCCGAGTAGTACCCCACGCTGCGGGGCATGGCACGCAGCAGCTGCAGCACCTGGCGGTCGGCATCGCTGGCGCGGTCGTACACCGCCTGGCCGGGCGCGGGCTGGGTGCGGATCTGTTGCGGCTTGGCCCAGCCCCCCGTGAGCTTGGGGTACGACACCACGGCTTCCAGCTGCAACTGCGGCACGCTCGTGCGCGCCCGCCCTACGGTAGAGACAAGATAGAGATAACACTCGGGCCGCCCCGGCCGTGCGACTGGCTCCTGCGGCACAGCACCGCCCAGAGCGCGGTCCCACTCCTGCAGCCAGTGCACCAGCCGCGCCTCGGCCTCGGCGCGCGCCAGGGCCTCTTTGCGCTCCTGCATGGTCTTGAGCGCATCGGCAGCCCGCGTGGACGACGGGCCCTGCGCCGGGTCGCGGTGCGCGGCCTCCAGGGTCAGGGCCACGGCGTGCTTGCAATCTGACCCCACGGGGCAACTGCAATCGCCCGACCATTGCTTGACCTGGCCATTGGGCGCAAGCACCAGTTGCACGGACACTTCGTACGGGTCGGGCGAGCTGCCCTGCACTTCACCCGCCAAGGCCCAGCGGCCCTCGGCCTGTTGCTGGAGCCCCACGCGCACCACATCTGCCTGGCGGTACAGCTCCATGCCCCGCTCCCAGGTGCCCTTGTCGCACTGGGCCTGCAGCGAGTTGAGCGGGAACCAGGGTGGATGGGGTGTGGACACAGATCTAGAGCAAAAAGTGGCTGTAGCGCTAGTGGATCATGCGCCGTCAGCTATCAAAAAAAGAGCGTTCAAGATGTGGACGATGGTGCGGTAGCCACCGCTGCCAGCCCGCAAGACCGCCCGCTAGGCGCGGCGTGCTGCGCGCACCCGCTCGAAAACGCTATGGGCCTCGCCCCCCGCCCCGGCACTGCCGGGCGCCGCCGCCTGCAGGCTGGTCAACAACCGCGTGAGCACTGGCGCCTGCGGCAACAACGGGCCCAGGAACAGGGCCCGCTCGCCGTCGGCAATCAGCAGGGTGGGAAAGGTCTCCACGTCCAAGTCCCCGACCAGATCGGATTCGTCTTCGATGTCCACCCATTCAAACCGCACGTCCGRGTGTGCACGGGCCAATTCGTCGAACAAGGGGCGATAAATGCCGCAGGTGCCACACCATGCAGCACACAGGCACACGGCCCACCAGCCGCAGGGCGTGGCGGCACCAGGGCTCGTGGGGGTGGGTTCGGGCAGTGCGGCGGGACTGGACATCAAAAGGGCTCCTGGAGGGCCGCGCTGCGGGGGCGGCTGGCGCAGGCCCCGGGCCTGGCGCTACATGCCGCGGCGCTCGCGCGCGCGATAGACCTCGATGGTACCCACACCTGGCGCCTGGTTGCCCCAGCTGTTGCGCACAAACGTGGTCACCGCCGCCACCTCCTCGTCCGACAAGGTCTGCTGAAACGGCGGCATGCCGTGCGGACGCGGGTTGCCTGCGGTGGCGGGCAGGTAGCCGCCCTGCAGCACCACGCGCACCAGGTTGGTGGGGTCGTCCAGCGTGATGGCGCGGTTGCCCGCCAGTGCCGGAAACGCGCCCGGCTCGCCCTGCCCCCGGTCGCCGTGGCACTGCGCGCACTGCTGCTCGTACACCTTGCCGCCCCGCGCCATCGCGCTGGCCGGGGGGGCGGCCACGGTGGCAGGCGCCTTGCGATCCTGCTGCGGCAGGCCCTGCAGGTACACGGCCATGGCGCGCGCATCGGCGTCGCTCAGATACTGCGTGCTGCGAAACACCACCTCGGCCATGGGGCCCAGCACCGAGCCCTGCGGGGCCACCCCGGTCTTGAGCAGGGCCACCACGTCGTCGGTGCGCCACTCCTTCACGCCCGCCTCGTGCGCCGCATTGAGTGCGGGGGCATACCAGTTCTGCACCGGGATCAACCCGCCGGTGAAGGCCTTGGCGTCCGACGTGGCGCCCAGTGCATTGCGGGGCGTGTGGCAGGCGGTGCAATGGCCCAGGCCGTTGACCAGATAGGCGCCCCGGTTGTATTCAGCCGTCTGCGTGGGTTCGGCGCTGGGCGCTCCGGGCGCAAAGAACAGCGCACGCCACACGGCCAATGCCGCCTGCGTGTTGTACGGAAAACGCAGCGCATGGGCGCGGTTGGCGTCGGGTGCAGCAGGCACGCTTTGCAGATAGGCAAAGATGGCGTCCGAATCCTCGCGCGTCACCTGCGCGTAGTTGGGGTACGGGAAGGCCGGGTACAGCAGCCGCCCGTCCTTGCTGCGGCCATGGTGCATGGCGCGCCAGAACTCGGCCGAGGTCCAGCTGCCAATGCCTTGCACCCTGTCGGGCGTGAGGTTGGAGCTGTGCACCACGCCAAACGGCGTCTCAATGCCGCGCCCGCCTGCAAACGGCGCGCCACCCTGGGTGGTGTGGCAGGCCATGCAGTTGCCGACGCGGGCCAGATATTCGCCGCGCTGCACCAGCACGGGCGTGGATTGCAGCGTCTCGGCGGCGGGCAGCGGCTCTTCGCCACGCAGGTTCAGGGTGATCAGCACGGCGGCGGCAATGCCGAGCGCCGCCAGCACGGAAGAGAGGGTCCAGAGGATGCGTTTCATCGGTGCATCCCTTCTCAGCGTGCAGCTGAAGCAGCGACGGGAACCTCAGCCACACCGCCGCAGCGCGCCGGCATGGCGGCGGGCAGCGTGCGGGCTGGCTTGCCACCCGCCGCCACGGGCTGAGCGGCCAGCCAGGCCGAGACCGCGCTCACGTCATCGGGCGTGAGCTGGCGGGCAATATCGGCCATGCAGTCGGGCACGTGCGCGCGGCGCTGGCCGGTCTTCCAGGCGCCGAGCTGGCTGTTGAGGTAGTCACGCGGCAGGCCCAGCAGGCCGGGGATGGACGGTGCCACGCCCGTCATGGCCACACCGTGGCAGGCCACACAGGCGGGAATGCGGCGCGCCGCGTCGCCCTGCTGCACCAGCTGGCGGCCCTGCTCCAGCGCGGCGGCGGGCGCTTGTGGTGCGGGCGGCGGTGGGTACGGCAAGTCGAGCGCGGCAAAGTGCTCGGCCATCTCGCGCAGGTAATCGTCCGTCAGGTGCTCGATGAGGTAGCCCATCTGCGGGTAGCTGCGCCGCCCGTCCCGAAAGTTGAGCAGCTGGTTGGCCAGATAGCCCGCCGGCTTGCCCGCAATGCGCGGAAAGTAGCCGTCGGGCGTGGCACGGCCTTCCTTGCCGTGGCAGGCGGTGCAGGCCAGCACGCGTGAAGACATGGAAGACGCGGGCACTGTGGCCACAGTGGATGCAGCGGCCACCGGGGTTGCAGGGTTGGCGCTGGCAGGCACCGTCTGGGCCACAGCGCCAGCGCTCAAGGCCAGCGCCAACAGGGCAGTGGCCGCAGGCAGGCTGAGAACAGGGCGCAGCAAGCTGCGCAGGCAATCGGTCATGGGGTTCTTTTTGTCCTGGAAAGAAACGGTTGGGCGGCCCACAGCGGCCAAACACGCAAGGCGTGCGCCCACACAGTCCGTCACTCTACGCCCGCCACCAAAAACAGTACAGATTCAGTTTCGAGTTAAAAATACAGATCAGTTTGCCCTGCATCAACCTCGCCCTGCCTATGAAGCGCTACGAACGCCACGCCGACGCCATTGCCCAGCTCATCCACAGCGGCGCCCTGCGCCCCGGCGACAGCGTGCCCTCGGTGCGCGAGGCCAGCCGCACACGGGGCATCAGCCCGTCCACCGTATTCGAGGCGTATTACCTGCTCGAGGCCCAGGGCCTGATCCACGCGCGCCCGCGCTCGGGCTACTACGTTAGCGCCCGGCTGCCCGGCACCGCCGAGGCCCGCCCGGCCGAACCCCTGCCCTCGCGCCCGGCCGCCACCTCCACCGGCGTGGCCATCAGCGACCTAGTGTTCGAGGTGCTGGGCCTGGCGCGCGACCGCGACCTGGTGCCGCTGGGCTCGGCCTTTCCAGGGCTGGAGCTGTTTCCACTGGAGCGCCTGGCGCGCTGCCTGGGCAGCGGCATGCGCAAGCTCGACCCGTGGACCATCGTGCAAAGCCTGCCGCCCGGCGACGAACGCCTGCGCCAGCAGATTGCACTGCGCTACGGCGTGCACGGCATGGCGGTGGATGTGGAAGAAATCATCATCACCAACGGCGCTATGGAGGCGCTCAACCTCTGCCTGGAGGCCGTCACCCAGCCCGGCGATGTGGTGGTGGTCGAATCGCCCACCTTCTACACCGCGTTGCAGGCCCTGGAACGGCTGAACCTGCAGGCGCTGGAAATCGCCACCCACCCGCGCGATGGCATCGACCTGGCGGCGTTGGGGCAAGCACTGGAGCGGCAAACACCCCACCAGCCCATCAAGGCCTGCTGGCTCATGMCCAGYTTTCAGAACCCGCTGGGCAGCCWGATGCCCGAGGACAAGAAGCGCGAGCTGGTCGCCCTGCTGGCGCGCCACGGTGTCCCGCTGATCGAGGACGACGTGTAYGGCGAGCTGCACTTTGGCCCCCAGCGCCCGCCCCCAGCCAAGGCGTTTGATACCGAGGGGCTRGTGATGCACTGCAGCTCATTCAGCAAAAGCCTGGCGCCCGGCTACCGGGTGGGCTGGGTGGCGGCGGGCCGCCAGGCCAAGGCCGTGCAGCGGCTCAAGCTCATGACCACGCTATCGGCTGCCACGCCGTCACAGCAGGCGCTGTCGGAATACCTGGCCCAGGGCGGCTACGACCGGCACCTGCGCCAGCTGCGCCGCAGCCTGGCCGAGCAGCAGGCGCTGGCCCTGGCGGCCGTAGCGCAGCACTTCCCACACGGCACCCGCGTATCGCGGCCTGAGGGTGGGTACTTCTTGTGGGTGGAGCTGCCGCCTGAAGTGAACGCGCTGGAACTGCACCGACTGGCACTGCAGCAGGGCATTAGCCTCGCGCCCGGGCAGATCTTCTCGGCCGACCAGCGGTTTGCGCACTGCGTACGCATCAACTACGGGCATCCAGCGCAGGGGCGGCTGRAACCGGCACTGCGCACCGTGGGCCAACTGGCCACGGGCTTGGCGACCGCCGTGACAGAGAGGCCGGCGCGGCCAAAAAGACTATCAAAACAATAGCTACAAAGACATACCGACCTAGCGCACAGGCCGATTTTTTTCAAAACCCTGGCCCCAAACCCGGCGTGCAGCCCCCTCGCCCGACCACACTGCATCGCACCACCCAACACACGCTGCGCCTGCCTTGCACCAGGCTGACATCCCACGCACCGCGTTGGAAAAGCCCAACCTCGGGTTCTCCCGCAGCAGGCACGGCGCTTGCAGCGGCATACTGGCGCCCGCCCTTACCCCGGGCAGTGCACTACGGCGGACCACCCGCCCCGCCCTACAACCCCAACGCCCAGCACCATGGCCGCACCCCAGCATGTTCCGTTTGTGACGGTGGAAGACGAAGACGACTGGGTTATCTCGTTCGCCCTGGGCCCCCGAGGGGCAGACCGCCTCACCCTGGTGCGCACCCCCCACCTCGAATTCATGCTGCGGCCCGAGCAACGCGGCGTGTCGGTAGGTGCCGAGGCAGGCCAGCGCCCCGCGCTGCTGGTCGCGGTGCAATGGGGCCACAAATGTGTGGACGTAGTGTCCACCGCCAAGCGCTACAGCCTGGACATCAGCAAGGTGGACAACGCCACCCGCAACGCGGCGCTGCGCGTGCTGGGCAAGATGAATTTTGACCAGCGGTTTCAGCTGGCAGGCATGTGACTCATTAACCCCATCCGGCCTGGCGCATGTAGGCCGAAAGAAKGCCCGGTTGTGGCGCCATGCCGGGTATGGTCCGAGAGTCAGCGCATCATCTTAAAGAGCGCGGTGGTGATGGCGACCTGCGATTCATCCAGCGACGTGGGCGTAGTGCTACCAAACGCCATGCGGTCGTCGATAGGCCAGATTTTGCCGGGCGTATTGGCCGTGACGTCGTTCGCAAGGGAAACGTCGCGAAGACGCCCGAACCGTGCGTCGCTGTTGCCATCAATCTGCTGGTCCAGTGCAGCCGCCAACGAGAACGTGGCACCACGAATCACCATCACGTTGCGGGACCGTGTGACATAGTTGCCAACGGTGACATCAGGCTCCGCCCAATTCACGCTCTGGAAACACACCCGCGCTTCCTGCGGGTTCCCGTTGCTGTCGAGGTACACATAACGGTCCTGCTGCCCTTCTGTACGCCCCGCGGGTAAACGAATACCGGCTGCCAGAAAGGCGTTGATCATCGCGTCGCCACACAGCTCCGAGCCCGGCGTGACACTGTTGCCATTGACTCGGCCCGTGGGATTGGTGGGGTTGTCACCGGGAGGGTAGCCCACACCGTTGAAGAATGCCTCGTAAGCCAGTTGCCACCCCTGTATGAAGTCGGTGGACAGACGCTGGTTGGCAGCAGACCGCTGCAAGTCCCGTCCTACCGCCACCGCCCCCAGTACGAGGCCAATCACGACCAACGCAATGCTCAATTCAAGAAGCGAAAAGCCGCGCTGCCGCCTCGCGGGCATAACCCCATAGTTCGTTGGTTTCGTTGTCATGGTATGTCGCTCTTTGACCGAAAGGTCTCAATAGCCAATGGCATCCGCCTTCAGCGTGTTGTTGTTGATAGAGATGGCGAGTTCCGTCATGGCAGTGGTTCGCGTAGCGAAGTCCGAGTGCACCTGCTTGGCCTCGATCAGTGCCGCTGTTGCCAGCCCCGTTGTCACCACGGACAAGCCCGCGCCCACAGCGGCCGCCACGATGCCTGCCGCGGCCAGTCCGATTTGCACAGCCCGGGCGCCAGCGCTCATCGTGGTGTCCGCAGTGGCTGACACCATCTCCTTGGCCGCACTCAAAACGCCGGCCGCGGCACCGGCAACCCCTGCAAAGGCGGCTGCCTCGTTAGCTTCTGCCAGTTTGACGGCCACGAACAACTGGTCTCGGTAGTCATACAAAGCCCGCTCCATGACGAACGCACCGGTGGCTGCGTTGAAATGCGCATGCGATATGGCAGACAACGCAGCGCCACAGTGCAGTTCGCCAAAGAGTTCCGCATGGCTGGGTGCCACCACAGAGTCGTCATAGGTGCTGGTCGCAACGGTACCTGGTGCCTCGAAGGTAGGATCTGCCGAACTGGCAGTGGCATTCGCACCGTCGAAAGCCTTGCCGTCGCCGTCTGCGTCCAGCATGCCGGGAGCAACCAGGGCAAAGGCTATCGAGCGYCGGGTTCCCAGCATCTTCGCGCCCAACCGACCCGCAGGTGCAACCAACGCGTCATTGGCGGTGTTCAGCGCGAGACATACATCCACCAGGTTAACCGCCCTCGCAACACCCAGTGGACAAGGTGGGCTATCAGCAGCGTTGCACGCAGTGTTCAGAGGAGCAGCGTCGTTGCCGGACTGAGTCATCCCCAGCTGGACCGTGGACACGGAAGGGATTGGAGGCGCCTTTTCGTTAGGCGCGTCCTGATTCTGCGGCTTGGGGTTGGGGGTACRCACGCGCAGCGGATTCATGCGGTCAACCGCACTGGCCAGATCCCTATCTTCATGCGGGGTGGCCGATGGTTCACGGTAGACACCGTAGCGCAAAGCACCCGCTTCAGGCCGGGGAAGTCCCAGCGTACGCCATGGAACGAAGCCCACCTGGCGCAAGCCCCCGCCCTCGGTGCAGGACTCCACACCTGCTGTATCCGCAGCGGGGCAGGGAAGGCGATAGTTCGAGTGCAGATAGCCCACCAGGGCATCGCGTGTTTGCTGCTGAACATCCACCTGCACGGTAGTGACGCGCTGACGTTCCGAAAGCTGCCAGAAAACAATGGCACCGGGCAATATCAAACCCAGCGCGAGCAAGATGACCGAAATCTCGACCAGGGTGAACCCTTGCATGCTTCGCTTCATGGGTTGAGTCCCTTCACATCCAGCTTGGTGGCACTGGTCAGTGCCTGCGTAAACGTGTCGTACACCTTTGCAGCGTAGGCATCGGTGGCCGCCTGCTTTTCTTTAGCCACCTGCAGTGCAGCCTTTGCTTCGTCCAACGCCTTGGCCGCATACACGGTTTGGGCAATGGCCACCGCTAAGTTTGCTGCAGCAATACCCACCACAAAAGCTGTAACCCCTTCCGAGTTGGCCGCAGATGCAATGCTGATCACACCGCTAGCCGTGGCCACCGCCAGAGCCAGGGCCGCTGTGGCAACTCCCGACTCTGCCGACTGCACGGCAGACTCTGCCGCGGTGATGTCGAACACACGCAACGACCAATATTCCTGCATGACGCGCGCACTGTCGTACGCCGCGTAAGCCCCTTGTGCAGTGGCCTGCATTTCACTCAGCCGTCCCACGCATCCAATGCGTGCATCCAGATCCGAAGCCCCCACAGCGACAGTCAAGTCGTCATAGCTTGCGTCTTGCGGCCGCCCCGGGAAATCGAATCGCCAGGTGGCGCTGGCCCCCACTGCGTTATTGCCGTCAAACTGATTGTTCTCTCCCGGATGAACCAAGATATAGGCAACTGGCATGCTGTCGGACACATTGCCAGCACTCAGAATGCCGGCCGCTGCCGGGTTGGCAGCAAACCGACGCAGTCCATGGCACCAATCCAGTCCATTCGCCACCACACGGCGCGCGCTGGCAGCCGTGATGGCGGCCGTTGCGCGAGCAGCGGCTGCGTTGACGGTCGCCGACGCCGCGATAGGTGGCGAGAACGTAGGGTATGTCGGTATCACCGGCATGCCCGTGAAATCGATATTCAGGTCTGGAGACGCGGACGCCGCTGGCGCAACCGCAAGATCCACGCTGCCGCCTCGATTGACACCGTAGTGAAGTTGGCCAAAGGTGCTGCTCAACCCCAGGCTTTTCCAAGGCAGTCGCACCGCGGTGGGATCACTGCAGGCTTCACCGCCACCTGAATTGGATGCCGGACAAGGCAGTCGGTGATGCGCGAGCACAAAGCCCTCCACAGCCGCTTGCGCCTCGCCCAGTTGCCGCAACATCGCAGGCCTCTGCATCGGTTCACGGGTAGACACCACCCAGCGCCACACAAAAATACCGATGATTCCGACAATCGCAAGAACCACGGCCAACTCCACCATGGAGAAACCATTCTCCTTCCGCAGGGAGCGCTTCATCGCGTGCCCCCTTTCTGGTCCACCTTGATGAGGATATCCAAAGCAGCACTCGGGGGCATGGGTGTCACGCCCTTTCCAGTGATGTTGCAAGGGGGCGGATTGTCAGCCTGGGTCTTGAGTTGGTTGTATATGTTCTGTGCATCAGTCACTCGTTTGTTGGCCTCGCCCAGCTGGCTCTGAAGGGCATTGAGCTCCCTCTGCAGCTTGATGGGCTTCAGGTACTTGGCATCCGGATCTGGGCTGACTGATGAACCGCCAAAGAGGTCCACCAACGCCCCCTGGATACCACCAGACGTCACGATGTCGCCCGCTTGGCAAACACCGCTGGCTGTGGTCGTGCAGCCAATCGCTGCAGGTGACGCCCCCACAAAAATGGTGTAGCGCCCCGCATTGCGCAAGTTGGAATAAGCCGTTTGGAAACTCGTTTGCGCCGACCCAACGCTCGCTTGAGCCGCCGACAGATCGGCCTGCGCTGCATTGAGGTTGGCTTGCGCATTGTTCCGTTCGRTGACCGCCTTGTCATATTCACCTTGCAGTGCGACGGGGTCGTTCAGAAGCGTGAGCTGCGAAGTCTTCTCCAGCCTTTGTTTTTGCAGCGTGGCCTTCACTGCGGGGTCGGTGGTGGCAGCGATCTGGGCATCCAGCGCGGCGATGTCCGCATTGAGCTGGGTGATCAGCGTGGTCCGGTTGGCCAGCATGTCAGCATAGGTCGCCACCTGGTTGGTCCACTGCGTCACTGCCGTTTGGTAGTTGTCGCGGCGCTGTGTGGCTGCATTCAGGGAGAACGAACTGGACTCCCAGGTGGTTGCCGCATCCAGAACCGGCTGTATGCGAGAGTCAATGCTGGAGCTGCTGCCACCGGCGCGCACTTGCGCCACCAGATTGTTGATGGCATTGGTGCGCGCGATGTTGGCCGCATTCAGCTCATTGGTCTTGTCATTGATTTTGGTGATGAGCGCATCGCGAGCCGCCACAGCGTCATCCCACTCCTTCTTTGCTGCGGTGAGTGCCTGCGTGTAATCAGTGGATGGGCATGTGAGAGTGGACGAATCCACCGAGCTGTCTGCCAGCGCCAGCGCATTGCCGGCCATGATGGCGGCCACGACGTTCAGCCCCACGGAGACGCCGTTGGCGTACAACACACCGCCGGTCAGCGCAACGGCAGCGGTATGTTGCGGAGCCGCGGCGCAGGCGTTTACCGCAAGCCCCAGCGTTGCGGCGCAGAGCGCCCACTCTACGGCCGCATTCCCGGCATCTGCAATTCCGCCCAGAATCGTGCCCGTCATATCCGCTGCCGTGATCGCAGCTCCCAGCGCGGCAAAAACGATGGCTTGTTTTGCGGCAGCAATGTTTCCGGTCTTCAGGTCATCCACCTGCAAGACCACGTCATGCGCCAACGCCACGGTATTGATGGAGTCGATCAGCGGAGCACAGTGCAGCCCGGCCAGAAGGCTCGCATAGGAACGCTCCAGCACGATGTCGTTGTAACGGGACAGCAAAGGCCGAAGGGTCGGATCTTCCACGGCACTGTCGGCGGATGCATTCGTCCCATCGAAGAGCGATCCGTCACCGTCTGCGTCATCGTTACCCGGGTGGACAAGCGCGTACGCAGTGGTGCGTACCGGCGACGACCGCACTTCGGCCATGCCAATCGCAAATGGGGCCGTACGCCCATCATCCAGGCGCTGGCAGAGGTCCGTCAAAGTGACAATATCTGCTTGGTAATCCCCTCCAGTCGCGGTGGTTGCACGCATGCTGGCGTATGTCTTGCCCRTGGTGTCATATTCGAGAGGCCGCCAGGCGTCATCCAGTAAGGTCAGATCATTTTTCCCACCGCCTCGTTGAACCAGGTAGCGCAACTGCCCCACATCCACACCTGGGTCTGCACCGGCCAAACGAAGCGACACGGAAGGCAACCAGCCTTTCTGGTCAGCAGCACCACAGTCCTCGATACCGTCACGGTTGGTGTCAGGACAAGGCAGCCGCCGCATTACCGTAGCAAAGGTAACAATGGCGCGGTCTGCTTGCGAGAGCGCTTGCCGCTCCTGGCGTGAAGAATCCACCGCCGACCGCTCGCGCCATTGCAAGTAGCCCATGGTCGCGAGGCCCGCCAGAACGGCGATGAGGAGCAAGACCTGTACCATCCCAAAGCCGCGTGAACGAGCCCCAAAGAAATCGCAGCACTCACTGGCCTCCCGAGGCAAACGGCTCCCCCCGAGGGACTGCCCTTGCGGTTCCACAATGCCAGCGCCTGAGCCGGAAGCACTCTGCGAGGGCTTCGGCACAAGCTGAGCGACGGAAAGTATCAACATGAACATGAGTTATCAGTCCCGCATTCAGCTACGGCAGACTCGCACGCAACCAGCCAGCCAGCTGTGCCGGTGACTCGGCCACGACCACGTCATCGGAGGCAAACCGCAACGGAGCAGAAGGGCTGGCTGCACAGAGGCTGGTCATCGTGTGGGGGGGGTCCAGACGGCTGCCATCGTTGTCGCGGTCTTGCAATGGCACAACCACCCAATAGGCGGCAGACATGACTGCGTTGGAAACGCAATCAATGGCCCCAGCCGCCCCTCCATCCCCCGTCAGGTAGGCCCGCGCGGTCGACAAAGGGAGTGCAGATGCATTCACCAGCGCCGCGATCAAGTCGGTGACATCCAGATAATTGGCCTCGCTGACGGAGTCGCCGGTGCGTTCCTTGGAAACGGCAAGGTCCGCGTCCAGCAAGACATTGGCGTTGGAGGCGCGAAATACGGCATAGCGCGCTCGCAGCTCCTGGGTAGGAATTTCAAGCCCGAGGCTCACGTAGGGAAACCAACCCAGCTGGTTTCCACTCGAACAAGCCCCCGCAGTGAACGACTCGTACCCGGTTGCCACAGCGCTTACGTCGGGACACGGCAGGCGCCCATTGCGCAACGCAAAAGCACGCAATATTGACTGCAGCTGTTGCGCCTGTGCGCGACCTCTCTCGATCTGCTGCTGCTGGGAGACAGTCTCATAAGCGCTGAACGAGGCCCAGGACAAAAGTCCAGCCACGACCAACGCTACGGACAGCTCAATCATCGACAGGCCCGCCTGCGATTTGCGACCACGCCTTTGAAGCAATTGCAACCTTGCACCAGTCATCACGACTTCCCCGCGTTGGCTGCGCGCCGCGCGCCGGATTGCAGATCGGCGGCCTCCGCACTGATGCGTGTGCTGAGCTGCTGCAACTGACTCAGTACCTCCTGACGACGCGCAATGTCCTCGGGCTTTGAGCTTCCAGATATCTTCTGGAGTTCCGCGCTAAGCGCCTGGACCTTGGTTGTGCTGTCCAGCATATTCCGAAGTGCCTGGAAATAGCGTGGATCGGCACTCCCCTGCGACAGTTGCTCCAGCTCGTTGATAAGCGGGAGCGCCTTCTCGGGTGAGCCGAGTGCTCCGCTAGCCATCATGGCCGAAATGTCAGAGCGCACCTGGGCCAAACGCTTGCGGCGTTCGTCAGCCGTGATCGGAACCACAGCAGCAGGCGCCTGCGTCCCGGCAATCTGGGGAGTCATCGACGAAGGCGGCTCACTCGCAAAGCCCGACAAACTACCGGCCGAGCCCGGTGGCTCCGACCGGGCCGGCAAACCCGTGGTCGACTGTGGGACAGATCCCACCGCCACAGAGCCGTCCCGCCCTCCTACAGCCCAGCCGGCAAAGAACACGACAACCATTACCAGTACGGCCAAGCCGCCGCCGATCAAGACAGGCCTTTTCATGGCCACCCCGCCAACATCAACTGACTGCACTGGTTGAGCGCAAAGCACGCCTTTGCATCCAAGAAACCGCCCAACCGTGCTTCTCGCTGGCCACGATAAGCGGTGGACATCGCAACGCTACGCATCTTCAACCACCCATGCTTTGAGTGACCGACTGCCGCACCAGGTCGTAAACAGGCAACAACAGCGCAACGATCAGGAAAAGAAACAAGCCCCCTGCAACCAGGATGATCAGAGGCTTGAGGATTTCCGCGAGCGACTTGACCAACACCTCGAGGCGCTTGCGATAGTCCGCTGCAAGGTGAGAGAGCTGCTGATCCAGGCTACCGGACTCTTCCCCCACTGAAATCATGCGCACTGCCATGGCGGGAAAACCGCCCACACGCCGCATCGATGAAGACACGGACTCCCCACGCGAAACCGATTCCGCCACATGGATGAGACGGGTGCGGTAGTAGCGGTTCTTGGTGGCCCGCCCCAGAACGCGCAGGCTGGACACCATGTCTACCCCCGCACGTACGAGGATCGAGAGATGCTCGGTGATATGTGCCATGCCAGAAGACACCAGCAACGTACGAGCAATCGGCAAACGGTGCATGAAGGTATAGGTTGCAAGCTGGAATCGCTCGGACCGCCTGAAGGCAATGACGCCGATCGACACCACGATGGCCGTGACCAGCAGCACCCAGGGCAGATGGGTGGACAGCAAGTTCGCAAAGGCCACCAGCCCTTCTGTGATGGGTGGCAGTTTCGCCTGCAGCTGCTTGAACAGGCGCGCCATGTTGGGCACAACGTAGTAGATCCAGAAGATGGCGACGCCAATGATGGAGGCGAACACAAACGCCGGATAGATC
>NZ_JBGFFF010000076.1:0-23055 GCF_056175785.1 Acidovorax sp. LjRoot204 | reverse complement strand
CGCTGTGCCTTCATGGCCTTCATGCGCTGGCGGTGTGCGTCGCGCTCGGCCTGGGTCATCGCCGTGTCGGGCTTGCTGCTCCAGGTCTGTGACAAGCCATTGCGCCAGCAGCCAAACACGCCCGCCGCGATGCCGTCCGGGTGCAGCACATACCAGCCCGAGTCGTCGCCACGCTTGCCGCTGGTGTTGAAGCGGTGCAGGCTTCCATCAGCCTCAATCGTGGGCGGGGGTGGCAGGCCCGCCGCCTCCATGGCGGAGCTGAATCCATCAATGGCGCTCTGCATGGTTGCCCCCCTTGGGTTCCAGCACGTATAGCCCCACGCGGTGCTTGCCACCGCCTTCGGTTTCTACCGTCTGCCAGTGCGTGCGGATCACATCACCGGCATGGCGCAGTTGCATCACCCGTGCGCGCGGGTCGTAGCAGTCCAGATAGCGTGAAGCCTCAAAAGTGCTCAGTGCGAAGCGGGCCAGGGCTGCCCGGATGCGCGTGCATTGCGCCGTGGTGTCGGTGCCCGGATGCGCGGCCAGAATCTCGGCCAGTGCCTGCCGTTTGGTTGCGTCGGTGTGCATGGTGTGCCCCCTTACGCATCGGCGGTGTGTTGGTTGATCCATGCGCGCACGTCGCCCACCTTCCAGGCCGTCACACGCTCAGACAGGCGGTGCGGCTTGGGGAATGTGCCCGCCTTCACCTTGCGCCACAGGGTCGGCGCGCTGAAGGGTAGGGGGGCCGGGCTGTCGGGACGCTTGGGGCTCTGCACCAGTTGCGCTTCGCGGATGAATGCGCTGTCGGGCAGGGCGTCGAATATGGAGGGTGCAGCGCCTTGGGTGTTGCTTTGGATCACTGCAGCACCTCCTTGGCGGATTGATGGCTGCGTGTGCGGGTGGCGCTTTCCAGATATTGCGCCACGGCCTTGCGTGGGTAGAGGTAGCGATTACCCAGCAGGATGTATGCGGGGCCGGTCCCGCGCTTTCGCCATGCCTCCACCGTGCTTTGGGACAGCTTCCCCAAAAGCATCACGTCCGTTTCGGTCAGGCAGTCCAGTTTGTCTGCCAATGCGCGCAGGCGGTCTAGTTGAGACTCTGCTGCTTGTTGAATGGTGGTTTCCATTTCCCATTTCCTTTCTGGCATACGCCAAAAGTGATTGATGGGTAATGGTGCTTCTTCGGTGCTTTTAGATATACAGCATTCAGCCAGCAGAGTACGTATTCAACCAGCACGGTACGTACTTTACTTGTTGAGTTCAGATTCCCACTCTTTGCACCAGCGCTCGATTACTCGCTGGCTTTCAAGTCCGACTTCACCTCCTTCTTCATGCGGGAATTTATCCAACATGTCCCTAGCAAAAGCGGATTTGCTTTTGTACTGGCTTGGCTTGCTCTGCCAAGCGTCCCAGCATTCCTTCACTTTCTGCTTCGCGGCTTGCTTCGGATCATTTCTCAAACGCGCGGCGGAAGCCTTGTCCAATCGGTCCCACTCCCTTTGTTGGGCTGAAAATGCCGCGACATGTACGCCCATCCAAAAACTGGCCTGCCCATACCATGAGATGCTGCCTTTCAAACTGTTGCCCGCAACCGCCAGCTTTGCCTCACTTGTTGAACTCATCGCTAAAAGTAGACTTAGCCGTATCTCAATTTCGGCTGCGTTCAACTTGTAGTCCACGGGTTTGCAAGCAGCAATTTTAAGAATGCGCTCTGGTATATCTTCTGAAAATTCCTCCTTATCTAAGGATTTCTTCAGAGATAAATGCAGGGTTTGTCTTTTTTTGAAATCGCCCTCAACATAATTGGCTATGGCTTCTTCGGCCTCCTGAAACGATGGGTGGCTATCGGATGCAAGAAAGATATCATCCCAATAATCTTTTAGCTGTTCATAGTGTGAATCTAGAAGGCCTTGAATAAAAAATAACGAACCGATTTTCGAAACTGTCATCGTGTTCCCTCACGCTCCCCAATAAGGTGCCAGCCCAGCCCGCCAGGGGAAGCGGGTTTTCGGGGATCAGCCTAGGGCTGGCGAATGGGTCGGGGTTACATCATCCAGCGCCTTGCAGCGGGATCACATCAGCCCCCTTTCGCAGCTTGTCCAAATAGTCCGCCCACTCTTTCATCATCCTGCGCCGCTGCTCTATGAACTCGGCGCGGTCATAGGCAGCCCCCAGCGGCCCTGATTTGCCGTGCGCCAGTTGGGCTTCGATCACATCGGCGGATATGCCGTGGATGCGCTCAATCATCAGCGTGCGCGCCATCGCCCGGAACCCGTGGGCGCTCATCTCGTCGGAGGCAAAGCCCATGCGCCGCAAGGCTGCATTGATGGTGTTGTCACTCATGGCCCGCTCGCCCGTGCGCAGGCTGGGGAACACGTAGCGGCCGTGGCCCGTGAGGGGCTGCAGCTCTTTCAGGATGGCGATGGCCTGCGGGGCCAGGGGCACAAAGTGCGGCCTGCCGTTGATTTTTTGCGCCAGCCGCCGCTTCATGTCCTGGGATGGAATGGTCAACAGGGCTTTGTCGAAGTCAACCCACGCCCATTCCATCTGCCGGATGTTGCCGGGGCGCTGAAAGAGCAGGGCAGACAGCGCCAGCGCCGCCTTGGTCATGGGCTGGCCGGTGTAGCCATCAATGGCACGCAGCAGCTCGCCTGCCTTGGCAGGCTCCAGTACCGCAGCCATGTGCTTGACCACCACGGGCTTTAGGGCGCCGTGTAGGTCCGTCACGGGGCTGCGCTCACAGCGTCCCGTCTGTACGCCGTAGCGGAACACCTGCCCGGCGGTCTGCCGCAGGGTGTGGGCGGTTTCGTTGGCGCCGCGCTTCTCTACCTTGCGCAGCGCGTCCAGCAGCACGGGCGCGGTGATGGCGGGTAGCGTGAGCTTGCCGATGTATGGGAACAGGTCTTTCTCCATGCGCTCGATCCACCGCGCTGCATAGCGGGGGCTCCAGCCGCTGGCCTGGGTGGCGTGGAACTCGCGGGCCACGGCTTCAAAAGTGTTGGCTGCTGCTACGCGGGTTGCCAGCTTCTCGGCCTTCTTGGCTGCACTGGGGTCGAGTCCTTCGGCCAGGAGTTCGCGGGCGTCGTCACGGCGCTTGCGGGCCTTGGCAAGAGAGACTGCAGGGTACACGCCAATCGCCAGCGTTTTCTGCTTGCCCAGATGGCGGTAGCTCATGCGCCAATACTTACCAGCCGGTTTGACGTGCAGGTACAGGCCCTGCCCATCGGCGTGCTTCTCGCCCGTGGCAGAGCCAGCAGGCTTGACGTTCTTCACAAAGGTGTCGGTAAGTGCCATGCGTGCCCCTGTTGTTGGTATCTGCTGAGTTGGTATGCAGAGATACCGGCAGAAGTACCAACTTTTTGTTGGTATGTCATGGTACGCAGTGAAATGGTCTGAGACAACAAAAAACCCGCAACGCTAGGAAACGTGCGGGTTCTGAGAGGTTGTGAGACTGTGTGGAGGTCTGTTTTGGCCTGCCCGGAGGGACTCGAACCCCCGACCTATAGCTTAGAAGGCTATTGCTCTATCCAGTTGAGCTACGGGCAGATGGATGTTGGCCGGCTGTGTGGCCGGACGGGCTTGCGGAGTGTCCGCATCTGCGCAACGCAGGACGCCAATCATACCCGCCCTGGCCCCTGCTCTTGGCGCTGCCGCAGGGGCGATTTTGCTGCCAGGATGGTGATGCGGTTATAACCGGGCCATCCCCCTTGACTGCCCGCCTCACCGGAGCATTTGCCCATGCCACACAGCGTCACGCTGATCCACACCATTGCTGCCGCCTTGGGCCTGGCGTTGGTGCTGGGCTTTCTGGCCGCCCGTCTGCGGCTGCCAGCATTGGTGGGGTACTTGCTGGCAGGGGTGGCCATCGGCCCGTTCACTCCCGGTTTTGTCGCAGATGCAGCCCTGGCCAGCCAGCTGGCGGAGATCGGTGTGATGCTGCTGATGTTTGGCGTGGGCCTGCATTTTTCGTGGGGAGACCTGCTGGCCGTGCGCAAGATTGCCGTGCCGGGTGCTGTGGTGCAGATGATCGTGGCGACGTCGCTGGGTATGGCGTTGGCCCTTTGGTGGGGCTGGGGCATGGGTGGTGCCCTGGTTTTTGGTCTGGCACTGTCGGTGGCCAGCACGGTGGTGCTGTTGCGTGCGCTGGAGACCCTGGGGATTCTGGACAGCTACACCGGACGCATCGCAGTGGGCTGGCTGGTGGTGGAGGATCTCGCCATGGTGCTGGTACTGGTGCTGCTACCCCCGCTGGGGGGATGGATGGGAGGCGGCGCCGGTGCCGACCTGGATGCTGCGCAGCTCTGGCGCACGCTGGGTTGGACCCTGCTGCAGGTCGGTGCGTTTGTGGTGCTGATGCTGCTGGTCGGGCGCCGGCTGTTTCCCTGGCTGTTATGGCAGGTGGCTCGCACAGGCTCGCGTGAGTTGTTCACGCTGTGCGTGGTGGCCGCAGCGGTGGGCATTGCGTTCGGGTCGGCTTCGTTGTTTGGCGTATCGTTTGCGCTCGGGGCCTTCTTTGCCGGCATGGTGATGCGCGAGTCCGAGTTCAGCCACCGCGCTGCGCATGAGTCGCTGCCTTTGCGCGATGCCTTTGCCGTACTCTTTTTCGTGTCGGTCGGCATGCTCTTCAACCCCGCCGTCTTGTGGGAGCGCCCACTGCAAGTGTTGGCAGTGGTCGCCATCATCATGCTGGGCAAGACGGTGGCCGCTGCGGGCCTGGTGCTGGCGTTCCGTTACCCGCTCAACACAGCGCTCACCGTATCGGCCAGCCTCGCGCAGATTGGTGAGTTCTCGTTCATTCTGGTCGCACTGGGTTCTTCGTTGGGGCTGCTGCCGCCAGAGGGGGCCAGCTTGGTATTGGCGGGGGCCCTGTTCTCCATGGCGCTCAACCCGTTGTTGTTCCATGCCATTGCGCCGTTGCAGGGCTGGCTGCGCGCCCGATCGGCGCTTGCGCGGCGGCTGGAGCAGCGGGATGACCCTTTGGCCGAACTGCCCACCAGCACCGATTCGCGTTACCTCGCGCGGCAGGTGGTTCTGGTGGGGTACGGCCGGGTAGGGCGGCGCGTGGCGGCAACGCTGGCGGCCAACGATATTCCGTTTGTGGTGGCGGAGCAGAACCGGGAGTTGGTGGAAGCCTTGCGGGCCGATGGCGTGGCCGCCGTGTTTGGTGACGCGGTGGAGCCTGCCGTGCTGATCCAGGCCCACATTGCGCGTGCCGCCATGCTGGTGGTGGCCACCCCGGACGCGCTGCAGGTGCGCCAGATGATCGAGACGGCGCAGACCCTGAACCCGGGCATCGACATCGTGGTGCGCAGCCACAACGAGGACGAGGCCCAGCGGCTGGTGCAGGAATGCAGCCATGCCCAGGTGTTCCTGGCAGAAGATGCCTTGGCACAGGCCATGGCACGCCATGTGCTGGAGCGTGCCCGGGACCGCCAGGCCCGCGCCACGCGGCCTGCGCCACTGCATGGATCGGCATGATTTGAAAGAAATCTGCCTGTAGCGCCAGAAGAATATGCCTAAATAGCTATTGAATTGATAGCAAAATTGCGACCGCAGCCACAGTCGCAGCGCAGCATCCGGGYGGCGTCCTCACGGAGCGTCCCATCTGACCCCGCCAAGAACGCAGACCTCAGCCTCACGCCATGCAGCGACCTGCCGCAAGGCACGGATCAATCTGTTTCTTCAAACACCAGAGATGGCACGGCCATCACGCGGGCGCTTTGGCTCAGGTCCTGGATCAGGTGGTTGGCAAAGTAGCTGTTCTGCGTGTCGGGCTCCAGCGCTGCCACGGCCAGATTGGCACGCGGCTGGTTCAGGGGCACATAGAAGCTGCCAGCAGGTGCATCAATGGCGCTGCGTACGGCAGACACTTGCACGCGCACGATGTCGCCACTACCAGCAATGGTGCCGATCACGTCCTGGCGGTTGCCGGTTTCGCGTGCGGTTTCGCGGTAGCTCTCAGCCAGGACAGAACCTGGCTCTGCCACCCGCATGACCTGGATGCCCAGCTGGCGAAGGCGTTCCACTGCACCGCTGGCGTCTGCCGACAGCCAATAGCCGCAGGGCCGCGCGCGCACCTTGGTGTTGCGCAGCGTCAGCGATGAGTTCCAGTCCACGCGAATGCTGCGATCGGCGCCGGTCTCGGGGTCCAGAAAATCCAGGTCGCGCTGGGTGGGCGTGGCCTCCGCTTCAATGACCACCTGGTCGCGGCAGGCCAGGGCGCTGACGTCGCGGGCCACGAACGAGCGTACCTGCTCCAGGTTGGCCGCCCGCTCGGCGGTGGTCCGCAGCGCGCTGGTGATGGCGGTGACTTGGGCATGCACGCGGCGCTGGATGTGCATTCGGCCAATGCCCACCCCACGGGTCTCGATCAGCAGGCTGACCGTGTTCTTGAGGCCATGGACGTTGCGCCCCGTGTCGGGCTGGGTGCCCCCCATGGAGATGCGCTTGTCCTGCAGGTTGGTCGATGTGGTGTAGTACCAGTCGCTCGTCAGGCCCTGGGCCTTGAGGGCCGACACCATGGGCTGGTGAAACCATTCCTGCGATGCCTTGGTGAGGAACTCCGGATAGTTGGCAGTGGTGGTGTATTGCAGCAGTGCGTCGTAGCGCTGGATGGCGTTGAACTTCTGCAGATAGCGACCCACCACGGTGTATTCATGGGCGTCCACGACCAGGATGGGGCGGTAGTCGTTGATGACCTGCGCAATGGCGCGGGCCTCGGGCGTGTTGAGCAACAGGTGGTCGCGGTTCAGGTCCACGCCGTTGGCGGTGACGCGGGTGCCCACCTCGGCGCCATCGGGGTTGGCGCGGGGCACCACCACCACGTTGATGCGGTCCAGCAGCGGCTCGAGCAGGCCCTGGGCCAGCTCACGRCTGATGACCAGCAGTGCCTCACTGCCTGCGGGTTCGTCGCCATGCTGCTGGCCGATCAGCACAACGGTGGGGCGGCCGCTCTTGTCCAGGCTGGCAGGGTCTGTGCCTGGGGCCCGGGTAAGCAGCAGGCCCTGGATGGGCTCGCCGCGTTGCGAGGTGCCAATCTGCAGCAACTGCGCGCGTGTGCCGCCACGGGGCACGCCTTCGCTCAGCCCGCGCAGCCATTGGCCCAGCTCGGTATTGGTGGTGAAGGCCCTGCGGTCGGCACCCAGGCCGGGTGTGCTGTAGACCACAGAAGGGTTGGGGAACCGCGCGGCCACCGCATCGCCATAGGGCGGCGCCATGGGCGCCTCGTCGCGCACCAAGAGCGGCGCGGACGGGGGCAGGGGGCTGGCCACCACGGCAGCCCGTTGTGGCGGCAGCTGCGAGGGCGTCTGCTGTCCCAGCGGTGCGGGTACCACCGTACCTTGTTGTACGCGCGGCAGTGGCGCGGGGGCGCTGCGCTGCTGGGCAGTGGGGGTGGATGGCCAAGGGGGCAGCGGGGTGCTGCCGCAGGCTGTCAGCAGCAGTGCTGCCAGCGTGGCCGGGGCGGCCCAGCGCGCAATCCGTGGTTCAGGACGGGAAAGCGGGGCGGTATCGGCGCTGCGGCGCAGGAAATTGTGCTGGGTCATGGTGTGGGCTGCCAGAGAGAGCCCCTGGTGTGGGGCGAGTGGGGCGCTTTGTACGTGGATGTTACCTGCGCGCACCCGCCTCTCCTTGTCAGCGTACATCCCGTTGCAAACCCGTGGCGCCGTGGGCTGCCGCAGTGATCAGCGAGGGGTGTCGCTGGGTGCGCTAACGTCGGTCGGCGGCGGCGAGACGCTCTGGGCCAGAGGAGAACTGGGTAGTTTCAGGCGCAGCAAGGCGCGCACAAAGCCGTGGTCCGAGCGCGTGCGGTCSCGTCCYTCRTGCAGGTGGTCGTTGAARTAGTCSACCCGGCGCACRTCGCCCACGCTGTTGCGCCCATTGGGCAGGAACTCCTCGCTGACCAGGATCTGGTCCAGCACATAGGGCGCACCCTGGTGGATGTGGGAGTAGGCCACGTCCTTTTTCAAGGCGAAATCTCCCTGCAGGTCGTACGCATTGAACAGGGCCACATCACGGGCTGACCGGTCGTAGGCAATATCGGTGGTGGCGCAGATCAATTGCGTGGTCACGCTGTCGGGGGTGTCGTTGAAGTCGCCCAGCACCACCAGGGGCACGCTGGTGCGGTGCAGCAGGTCGATCACCAGGCACCGCAGCGCCATGGCCTCGGCGCCGCGCATGATCAGCGAGCGCAGCGATGCCAGTGCGACCACCTTGCGGTCGTCCCGGTCCTCGGTGGGCTGGCCTAGGGCATCCTGCAGAAACTTGGGACGTTTGGATTTGAGGTGGGCAGTGAGGACGTTGAGGGTTTGGCCATGCTTCATSCGCARCGTGGCCASRAGGGGYGGGCGCTCGAAGCGCGTGTGTTGGCCAATGCCAGGCACATCCACCTGAAAGCCCGGTGGGAAGTCGGCAAAGGACTGCAATGCCTCGACCTTAAGCCGCGTGGCCAGGCCCACACGGGGCGTTCCCTGTGCGCCCTGTTGGGTGTCGTTGTTCTCGGCCCCTGGTACGGCGACAAAGTCGTAGCGCAAGCCACCCCGACCCAGTGCCCCTTTGAAGGCCGCGTCGTCCCAGACCTCCTGCACCGCCAGTACATCGGCGTTCAGTGCCCGAAAGCGCTCGCCCAGCCAGGTGATCTTGCGTTCAAACTCGGTCTGGCTGTAGGGGTCCTGGTTCTCGTAGAACAGGCGTCCCGGATTGGCCAGGTTGAGCACATTGCAAGTGGCCACCATGAGGGTGTCCAGCGGTTGGGGGAGTTCGTTGGGGCGCATGAAGGGCGTACAGCGTAGGCGGGGTCACGACGGCTGCTCCCTGTATCAACTGGCCTGCAGCGCGCGGCCGGACAGCACTTGCAGCCCGGGTCGGCCCAACTGTACGGCACGGACGAGCGCACGGGCCACCTCCGCCCCGGGGCGGGCACGGTAGTTGGCGGGCAGGACCGGGTTCAGCCACTGAAACAGTTTGAGCGACAGGGACTCCGCGGGCCGGTGGGCCTGTTGCAGCGCCCGGCGTTCGCCCATCAGCAGGGATGGGCGTGCAATGACCAGCGTCTCAAAACCCAGCTGCTGAAGGTCGCGCTCGACCTCGCCTTTGACGCGGTTGTAAAAGATGCGCGATTGCGCATTGGCCCCCATGGCGGTGACCACGCCACAGCGGGTGGCGCCCGCCGCGCGCGCTGCGCGGGCCGTGGCCATCACGGCGTCATAGTCCACCGCACGGAACGCGCTCTGGCTGCCGGCTGCAGCCATGGTGGTGCCCAGGGTGATGTAAACATCATCGACGTGCGGCAAGGCGGGCATCGCCGCAAAATCCACCGCGTGCAGTTGCAGGCGGGGATGGTTCAGCGCTGGCGCACGCCGCCCTTTGGCGTGCAGCACATGGATGCTGGCGCCCGCTGCGTCCGTGGTGTTGGCAGGGGGCGCTTTGCGCGTATCAGCGGTTAAAAGAGCCGCGAGGACCGCCTGGCCCACGAGGCCCGTTGCCCCGGCCACCACCGCCACCCGTGCCTGATCCGCCACCATAGCCGCCACCTCCAGAGTTGCGATACCCACCACCACCGCCGCCACGGCGGCCGCGTTCAGCCATGCTGTCCACGCTGGTGCGCATGGGGTCGGGCTGACCGCCCGCACCATGGCCCGAGCTGCGATGGCCTGGGTTGCTGTGACCCAGGTGTGTGCCCAGGTGCGCATTGGCGCGGGGGGGTTGTGCGTCATCGTAGCGATGACCACCGCCGCCTTCGGGGCGTGGGCCTCGGCTGCGCGCAGGTGCCTGGGCGGCGCCGTCACGGGCACCACCCCGACCACCACCCTGGCCTCCGCGGCCGCCGCCGGCTGGACCCTGGGCGTTGCGTGGAGCTCCGCCACCGGAACGGCCACCACCGCCACCACCGTTGCCTGCACGGGGGCCGCGCTCCCCACCTTGGCCGCCGCCCTGGCCTGCCTTGTTGGTGCGGATGCGCTCCATCATTTCGCTGCGGGCGGCCTTGGCGGCTGCCTGCATCACATCACGGCTCGGGGGCTTGCCTGCGCCGCCCCAGATGGTCTGGCGGCCCATGGCGATGGGTTCCGCCTTCTCGCCGGGTTCTGGGCCAAAGCCTTCGATCACCTGGACAGGAATCTGCTGCTTGGTAAAGCGCTCGATGTCCATCATGAAACCTTCTTCGTCCATGCAGACCAGGCTCACGGCTTCGCCCGTAGCGCCTGCGCGGCCSGTGCGGCCGATGCGGTGCACGTAGTCTTCGGAGACGTTCGGGATTTCGTAGTTGACGACGTGCGGCAGGTCATCGATGTCGATGCCACGTGCGGCGATGTCGGTGGCCACCAGGGCACGGATCTCGCCACTCTTGAAGCCCGCCAAGGCCTGCGTACGGGCACTCTGGCTCTTGTTGCCGTGCAAGGCCATGGCCTGCACACCGTTCTTGGTSAGGAAYTCGGCCACGYTGTTGGCGCCGAACTTGGTGCGCGTGAACACSAGCACCTGGCTCCASTTGTGTTGCTGGATGATGTGCAGCAGCACCTGCTTTTTCTTGCCGCGGCCCACSGGGTGGATCACYTGCGWRATRCGCTGCACSGTGGTGTTGCGCGGSGTSACCTGGATGCTYTGCGGGTTCTTGAGCAGGGTGTTGGCCAGCTCGCGGATCTCGTCGCTGAAGGTGGCCGAGAACAGCAGGCTTTGCTTGTCCTTGGGCACCAGGGCCAGCACCTTCTTCACGTCRTGGATGAAGCCCATGTCGAGCATGCGGTCGGCTTCGTCAAGCACCAGCACCTGCACSKTGSWSAGGTCSAGSAWGCCCTGYTGCTGCAGGTCSAGCAGRCGGCCRGGGGTGGCCACSAGGATGTCSACGCCGCGCTTGATGCGGTCGATCTGCGGGTTCATGCCCACRCCRCCGAAGAYCACGGTGGAGTYGAKSTCCAGGTACTTGCCGTATTCGCGCACCGATTCTTCGACCTGGGCTGCGAGCTCACGGGTGGGGGTCAGCACCAGGGCGCGGATGCCCTTGCCGCCAAACTTGTTCTTGGGTGCCGTGCCTTGCGAGAGGCGGTGCAGCATGGGCAGSGTGAASGCAGCGGTCTTGCCGGTGCCRGTCTGCGCGCCGGCCAGAAGGTCGTGGCCTTCCAGAACGGCGGGAATGGCCTGGGCCTGAATGGGCGTGGGGGTTTCATAGCCCGTTTCGTGCACGGCCTTCAGGATGGCAGGAGCCAGGTTCAGTTCGTCAAATGTCATGTCGTTGGATGCGCCCGTCCGGGGCGCTGGGTATCCGCCTGTCATGCAACCGGGAGGTTGCTGAGCCAGTCTCAGGCTGATGAGGTTCAGGATTGGGAGCCCGGAAGCGTGTCTTCCTTCGTCCCCAGCAGTGTGCTGATGTGGCGGGCAACTGGAGCCCACAACGGGGGTATTGTCGCATGGACCGATAATCTAGGGTTTGAGAGCGCGTTCGGCGTCTTTTTGGAATGCTCCAAATGGCCCTCTGAACCTGCTCGGATGCAGACTTCCTGCCCACTTTCGCAAGCTAGAACCCTCCATGGCCCAATACGTTTATTCGATGAATCGCGTCTCCAAGACCGTGCCGCCCAAGCGGCAGATCTTGAAGGACATCTCCCTGAGCTTTTTCCCGGGCGCCAAGATTGGTGTGCTGGGTCTGAACGGCTCGGGCAAATCCACGCTGCTCAAGATCATGGCCGGCGTAGACAAGGAAATCGAAGGCGAAGCCATTCCGATGCCCGGCATCAAGATCGGCTATCTGCCCCAGGAGCCTCAGCTCAACTCGGAGCACACAGTCCGCGAAAGCGTGGAAGAGGCCATGGGCGAGGTGTTTGCCGCCAAGGCCAAGCTGGAAGAGGTGTACGCCGCCTACGCCGAGGCCGATGCAGACTTTGACGCACTGGCCGCTGAACAAGCTCGCCTGGAAGCCATCATTGCGACGGCGGGGACTGACTCCGAGCACCAGCTCGAAATCGCTGCCGATGCCCTGCGCCTGCCTCCTTGGGACGCCAAGGTCGGGCTGCTGTCTGGTGGCGAAAAGCGCCGCATTGCGCTGTGCCGCCTGCTGTTGTCCAAGCCCGACATGCTGCTGCTCGACGAACCCACCAACCACTTGGACGCTGAATCGGTGGACTGGCTGGAGCAGTTTCTGCACCGCTTTCCGGGCACCGTGGTGGCCATCACCCACGATCGCTACTTCCTCGATAACGCGGCGGAGTGGATTTTGGAACTGGACCGCGGCTACGGTCACCCCTACAAGGGCAACTACAGCACCTGGCTGGACCAGAAGCAGGCCCGTCTGGAATCTGAAAACAAGGGTGAGGAGGCACGCGCCAAGGCCCTGAAGAAGGAACTGGAATGGGTGCGCCAGAACGCCAAGGGCCGTCAGGCCAAGAGCAAGGCGCGTATCGCCCGTTTCGAGGAACTGAGCGACTACGAATACCAAAAGCGCAACGAAACGCAGGAAATCTTCATTCCTGTGGCCGAGCGCCTGGGCACCCAGGTCATTGAGTTCCACAACGTCACCAAGTCTTTCGGCGACCGYRTGCTCATCGACAACCTGTCCATGACTATCCCTGCGGGTGCCATCGTGGGCATCATCGGTCCGAACGGGGCCGGTAAATCGACCCTGTTCAAGCTCATCGCGGGCCGCGAGCAGCCGGACAGCGGTGAGGTGGTGATCGGCTCGACCGTGAAGATGGCCTTTGTGGACCAGCACCGCGATGCCCTGTCGGACGACAAGACCGTGTGGGAAGACATCTCCGGCGGCCTGGACATGATCAACATCGGCAAGTTCACCATGGCCAGCCGTGCTTACGCAGGGCGCTTCAACTTCAACGGTGGCGACCAGCAAAAGAAGGTGGGCATGCTGTCGGGCGGTGAGCGTGGCCGTCTGCACTTGGCCAAGACACTGATTGCTGGCGGCAACGTGCTGCTGCTGGACGAGCCTTCGAACGACCTGGACGTGGAAACCCTGCGCGCGCTGGAAGACGCTTTGCTCGAATACGCGGGCACAGTGTTGGTTATCAGCCACGATCGCTGGTTCCTGGACCGGATCGCCACGCACATTCTGGCCGCCGAAGGTGACAGCCAGTGGACGTTCTTTGACGGCAATTACCAGGAGTACGAGGCCGACAAGAAGAAGCGGCTGGGTGAAGAAGGTGCAAAGCCCAAGCGGATGCGTTTCAAGGCCCTCAAATAAAGGCCGAGGTCAAGTAGGATTGCATCTGGAAACCTCTTGTCCGATTCCTCCCTCCCACCATGTCCCTGCCCGCATCGCGTCTGAGAGCCGTTTTCCGCGCCTGCGTTGTCAACGCCGTTCGCGGTGGCGAGGCCTTGATGGGGCAGCTCGTCAAGGTCACCCAAAGTGCCTTGACTAGCGAGGAGTCGGCCAGCCGCAACATCCAACAGCGCAATTTGTTCAGTGATGCACTGCGGCTGCTCAACGAGCACGAGGCTGCGCTGGTCAAGGGCTATCCCATGGCCTTGCTGGAAATATTTGCCGAAGGCCCTGCGGTCGCCAAGGGGCGCAGTTCGGCCGATGACACCGGCATGGACTTTGGCGAGCTTTCGCTCATGGACGAAAGCGAGATGCAGGCCCAGGTGGAACTGTCCAAGGCCCAGCAGTCTGCGCTGCATGCTACCGACGCCGTACTGGCCGAACTCAACACCCTGGTGAGCGCTGCGCAAGGTTTGCGCAGCGTGCAACCCGAGCGCAACCCTCTGCGGCCCGAGAGCTACATCCGTGCATTGCAGCAGGTGGTGGGTGAGACCGGCGTCTCGGCCGAGGTACGGCAGCTGTGGATGCAGCACATGCGCGACCTGCTCGGGAAGCTGCTGGCCGAAGAATACAAAAAAACCGCCCAGAGCTTGCGTGAGCATGGCGTACAGCCGGTGGGCTACGCAGTGCTGGGCACGCCTGCGGGCGGCGGTCGCGGCCAAGGCACCGGTTACGGTGGGTCTGGCTATGGCGGGCCCGGTACGGGTTACGGGGGCGGTTATTCCGGGTACGGCCCCTCAATGAACGCGCCCATGAGCGACTATGGCAACACAGGTTATGGGCGTGGTATGGGTCCCAGCACAGGCTGGAGCGGCGACTCCCAGCAGGGTGCCATGGTGCCTGTGCCCGTGGACGCTGCCGAAGAGGCATTGCTCACGGTCGGCATCCTGCGCCAGATGTTGGCGGGCGGTGATCCATTTGCCCCTCCTCCGGTCTACGGCGCCGTGCCCGCACAGGCGGTGGTCATGCCCAGCGGCGCGGGTCAGCCGGGCTGGGTGGACCCCCGCGCGGGAGCCGCCAGCGCTCAGTCATCGTTGGCCGGGGGCTACTACCCGTCGGGTGCGGCCGCTGAAGCGATTGAAGACATGGCGCAGCTGGAGCGCCTGGTGGGCCGTCTTGCCGGTGGGGGCACGGTCAGCCAGGCGGGCTCTTTGCCCGTGCCTCTCGCAGGCTGGCGTGGGCCTGGCGTTGCGCCGGTGGTCTATGCAGCCATGCCCATGGAGGCTGCTACCCAGTCCACCGCCATGGCGGTGGAGGTGGTGGGGCGCATGATGGCCAACATCTCCCAGGACGCCCGTTTGCTGCCCCCTGTGCAGCAGGCCGTCAAGAGCCTGGAGCCTGCGCTCAAGCAATTGGTGCACCACGACGGCCGGTTTTTTACCGACAGCAGCCACCCTGCGCGCCGCCTGCTTGACGAGCTTACGCAGCGCAGCTTGGCATTCACCGCCGAGACAGAGCCTGGCTTCAGCCGCTTCATGCGACTGGTGACCGAGGCTGTGGGCCACCTGTCTGCCCATGAGGTCAAGGACGCGGGGCCGTTCGACACCGTGCTCAAGGCGCTGCAGTCTGCCTGGGACACCCAGGAGCAAAAGATCAAGGCCCAGCAGGAGGCCGAGCAGAAAGCCAAATTGCAGGCGGAGCAGCGCGAACTGCTGGCCGAGAAGATCGCAGCCGATATCCGCAAGCTGCYGGATGTGGACAAGGTGCCGTCGGACGTGCTGGATTTTGCGGCGGGCCCCTGGGCTGACGTAGTGGCGCTGGCGCAGGTGATGCGCAGTGACGATAGCCAGGAAGATGACCCCAGCGGTTACCTGGCGCTGGTTCCGGTGTTGCTGTGGACTGCGCAGCCTGACCTCACGCGCCAGGAGACGGACCGGCTCAACGAAGCCATCCCCGGCCTGCTGGCCAAGCTGCGCAAGGGCCTCAAGACCATCAACTACCCGGCGGTGCAGACCAGCGCATTCTTGCAGCGGCTTGTGGCGTTGCACCAGGCCGCTTTTGAAAAACCGGCTCCTGCCCCAGTGTCCGCCCCTGCGGGAGAGCCCGAAGTGGCCCCGGAGGCGACAGAGCCGTCCGAATCGGCAGAGGCGTCCGCTCCTGCACCGCAGGACAGTGCCCAGGCGCCGCTGGACACCCCGGACCCTTACGCTGATTTTGTCATCGGGGCCTGGGTGGAGCTGGTGACCAATGGCCGGGTGGTGCGCACCCAGCTGACCTGGGCCAGCCCGCATGGCACCCTGTTTTTGTTCACTGCGCCGGATGCCAGCACCCAATCCATGACCCGCCGCATGCGCGACAAGCTGGCGGCCGAAGGCTCGCTGCGCGTGGTGCCGGCCCAGCCGCCCAAGCCTGCCAAGCCTGCGGTCCGCGCTTCGGGCTCTACGGAAACGGGCGGGGCAGATCGCAAGTCGTCCGAGGGCCGTACGGGCTTCGGCTCCAAAATGGCGCCGCTGTCCAAATCCGCCCCCCTGGCCCCGGCTTCGGGTGCCAAGTCGCCCAAGAATCGCTGATCGCACAGACACGCGCGCTGCGCGTGCCACCTTGAGGCCGCGAGCGGCCTTGTGCCGCTGAAGAGCTGGTCAACGCCCAGTTCCTGCTGCACTCCCTGTTTCCGTCACGCTATTGTTCGTCATCCCTTCGCCCGGCGTGCTGTGGTCAGCAGATCCACCAGCCCCTTCCGACGCGCGCAGCAGTTTTTTGCGCACCAGGTGGATGTGGTTGCGCAGGGCATACAGCTCGTCCGCGTACGACAGAGGCACGCTCACCTTTTCGGCCTGGGCTTCCAGTCCGTCGAGGGTGCGCAGCAGGGTTGAGGGGTCGCTTTTGCCCATTTCCAGGTCGTTTTCGATCTCGCGCAGGCGGCCATACCAGCGAAACACCCGCGACCGCACGCGGAACTGGTAGAGCGGCGGCACGATGCGCGACAGCGGCAGCATGATGGCCAGCAAGATGCCCAGCACCAGCCACATGCGCTCAATCAGGTTGGCCATCCAGAACGGCAGGTAGCGTTGCAGCATGGGCACCGGCTCGTTCATGGCGCGGTCGCCCTCCTTGGCAATCGGCAGCTCGCTGCCGCGCGTGTTGGGAAACTCACGCGCCCGGTTGAACCAGCCTGCGCCGCTGTGCAGCTTTTGTGCGTTCTGGGCAAACAGGGTCAGTAGGGCGGGGTGYGTGCCGTCGCGCGCCAGCAGGGACGTGGTGGTGGCCACGAGCCGAACATCGCGCTGGGGCACGTTGGCCGCGAGGTCCACCACCCCGCGTGGCAAGGTCACGGGGGTGAGAAACGGAAACCGCCGTGCGTAGGCCTCGTGCTGCGCAAAATCCAGCAGCTGCACGCCAGGCGTTTGCAGCAGCATCTGCACCATCAGGGATTCAGGCGCCGAGGCAAATACCAAGGCGTCGAGCCTCCCCGCCAAAAACTCCACCGTCGCGGGCGTCTGTTCCAGGCGCGATAGCTTGACTGCGCTGGGCTCCACCTTGTTGGCCTGCAGCAGCCGCTCGATCAGCGTGGGCACGCCGCTGCCCTCCGACCCCACATTGACCCGCCAGCCGCGTAGCTGCCGCAGGCCATCGAGCCGGGGTGCGTTGTGCATGCGCTCTGCTGCATCGGTGCGGTAGAACAGCCACAGCGGCTCTACAAACAGGCTGCCCAGCGATACCAGGTTGTCCGGATCATCGGGTTGCAGTTCGGCTGTGCCACCCTGTACAAAAGCGACATCGGCCTGGCCGTCGCGCAGAAGCTGCAGGTTGTGCGATGAGCCCTCGCTGGGCAGCAGAACCACATCAATGCCGTCGGCCGCCAGCGCCTTCTGGTAGCGCTTGCCAAACTCCTCATAGGCACTTTGGGCAGGGCCTGTGGCCAGGGTCACCGTCTTGGGGGGATTGGGGTTGAGCCACCAATAGGCCAGCACCAGCAGCCCGACCGCCAAGAAGGCGAGGGGGCCTGCTGACACAATCAGATCGCGCAGAGTGAGGAAAGTGTTGCGAAAGGCCTGGGGCATGGGGGATGGACAAACAGAGCGAAACGGGGCGGCGGTATGCCTGGATGGGGTGACGCGGCCCCTGGGTGGACCCGGAGCCATATCTCGCTATCAGCGAGCCGGTGGATTATCCAGGCAGGCGTGGCGGCGACGCGCACCAGCTCCGGGCATCCCGCACCGGGAGTCGCCCAGGTCTCAGATAGCTGGAGGACTGAAACCGCCGGCCAGCGAGGGCTCCTACTGCGGCAGGCGCCTGCGTTGGCGCTCATAGGCCATGCATTCCTGCAGCGAGAGCATGTCGTTCTGGTCCACATCCGCTGCCTCAAAGTAGGCCATGCGTGCCTGCACCACCTCCTTGAACGACAGCTTTCCGTCCCCGTCCTTGTCGGCTGCCGCCAGCCGCCTCAGTTGGCCTTTGCCGATGCGGGGCAATTGGCCCAGCTGGGAGAGATGGACGTAGCCCTCTGCATCGGGCCCCAGGCTGTGCCAGCTCTGCACGATGTCCTGGTGGAACTCGTCCAGCGACACGTTGCCGTCATGATTGAGATCGGCTGCCGAGCAGATGGCCTGCAGCCGGTGGGTGAGGGTTGGCGCCACCGGTTTGTGCGCCTTAGCAGGGCGTGGTGGCGTGGTGGGCGACGATATGGAGGTGTCGGCCGCATTGGCCGCGTGCGTCGTTGTTGCCAGCACCAGGGCGCAGGCGCCTGCACAGATCCAGTGAAGAGTTGTTTGCATGGGACCTCCTTACCACCACCAGCGTTGGCTGGGGCTGCGGTTGCAGGGCCAGACCATGGTGTGTGCCCCAGGGCGGACCTGGCCTGCGTCTACATCCAGGCATTTGCCGGTGAGCTGGCTCACGATCTGCCCGCCCAGGGTCGACCAGCTCTGGCTACGCGAGCCCGAGCAGGACCACAGCACCACCCGTGCACCGTCCCGTGGGTCGCCACGGTCCACGTCCACGCACAGGTCGCGCACCCGGATCTCGCCGCCGCGCCCCACCGCAAAACGCTGGGACGCTGTCCCGTTGCATTCGTACACCTGCAGGGTGGTGCCGGGCTGGAATTTGCCACCCCTCACGTCGAGGCACAGGCGGCCGTCCACCCGGATCTCGCGCCCCCAGTCCCCGCCCTGGCCGGGGTAGTCCGGGTACTCGGGGCGACGGTCGTTGTCGTGCCGGTTGTGGTTGGCCAGCAACGCGATGCCGGCAATGGCCGCCACGGCCGCCACAGCTGCTCCGGCATTGGAGCCGCTGCTGCTACCGGATGCATAGGTGCGTGTGATCTTGAAACGTCCCCCGCAACCACCGTTGGTCCACAGCTCGCGATTGGTCAGGTCGTAGCCCCAGGTGCGGTTGAAGCGGCAGGCCCCCTGGGTTTGTTCCACCAGATCCACCTGGGTCACGTCGTACGCGAGGCGGTAGGAGGTGTAGCCGCCGCTGGACTGCAAATCCACCAACTGGTCCTGCGCCTGTGCCGCCGGGGTGCTCACGAGCAATGGCAGGCATAGCAGCCATGCATGTTTCCGAAAGGCCTGGTCTCTCATGGGTTCACTCTCCTTGTTCCGATCAGGGGCCATGGGGATGGGTGTAGTGCCGTGGGCCCCGGCCCAGGGCACCAACCGTCACCGGCATCATAGGACGGTCTGATGCYTGTGCGCCCGGCGACAGGGGCGCCATCGGTTGAAATCTCGCTGGAGCAGCGGGGGCTGTTCGTGCATGATGGCATCGCGCTGGGGCAGCCCCTTGTCTGCCTGTGTACTACCCACCCACTGCCGTGTCCGATGAAACGCTTCTATGTCGTTGCCTCCATCCCACTGCTGCTGGCGGCGCTCATCCCCATTGCTGCATCCCTGTGGGTGGCCCACCGCCAGGCCAAGGAAGACCAGGTCGCCTATCTGACCTCGTTGGCGGACGAGGTGCTGCGACGCGGCGTGGCCTCGCGCCAGCAGCTGGTGGCGGCGCTCAACGATCTGGACGGAGATCCGCACCCCGCTTGCAGCCAGGCCAGCCTCACACGCATGCAGCAGCTGGTGGGCACCTCGTTCTATCTGCAGGGCATGGGGGCGGTCAGGGACGGAGCGTTGGTCTGCAGTACCCTCACCGCGGGCAATGAGGTGGTACCGCTCACCGGCAACCACATGGTCACCTCGACGGGTATCTCCACCTGGATTGGCGCCCGCCTGCCCTTTGCCCCGGAGCAGCCTTTCAACATCTACGCCCGCAACGGCCATGCGGTGATCATTCACCCGGGCATCGTGATTGACATGCCTGTGCTTCATGCGGATGTCGCGCTGGGGCTTCTGATCAGCACGCCCCGCGCGCTGATCCGGTCCAAAGGTCCGCTGGATACCCGGTGGCTGAACCTCTACACGCCCCATGTGAACAACGTGGCTGAAAGCGAGACCCACTACATCGTCTTTCGGGTGTCGAAGGAAAACAATGTGGCGGCGGTCGCGGCGGCTCCCAAGGCGCTGGCCCACGAAGGGCTCAAGGCCCAGGCGCTGATCCTGGCACCCCTGGGGCTGGTGGCCAGTGCCCTGTTTGCGCTGGGCGTGGCGATGCTCACCCGGTGGCAGTTGTCGCCACGCGTCAGACTGCGGGCGGCCCTGCGCCGGCACGAGTTCTTCGTGCTCTATCAGCCCATCGTGGATCTGGAAACCGGCCAGTGGGTGGGGGCGGAGGCTCTGCTGCGCTGGCGTCGCCGCAACGGCACCCTGGTGCCCCCGGATGAATTCATTGCAGAAGCGGAGAAGGCCGGTGTGATCGCGCACATCACGCGGTACGTGATGGATGTGGTGCTGGCCGACTTGCCCGAGATGCTCAAGGCACGCCCGGGTTTTCATGTGAGTTTGAACCTCTCGCCCCAGGATCTGGTGGCCGACGGACCCGTGCAGTACCTGCAGCGGCGCTTCAGCGCCATGGAGATGCCGCCGGGCGCGCTCATGCTGGAGGTTACCGAGCGCGGGCTGGTGGACATCGAGGCTGCACGGCCCGCGCTACGGGCTGCGCGGCAGATCGGTGCATCGATTGCGCTGGATGACTTCGGTACGGGTTACTCCAGCCTGTCCATGCTGGAGTCCATCGACATCGACACCCTCAAGATTGATCGCATCTTCATCGCCAGCATCGGCGCGCAAGCCGCCATCAGCCCGGTGACTACCCACATCATCGAAATGGCCCACATGCTCAAGCTGGCACTGATTGCCGAGGGCGTCGAGACTCAGGACCAGGTGGACTTCCTGATTGCCCGGGGTGTGCGCCAGGCCCAGGGTTGGAAGTTTGCCCGTGCCATGCCGCTGAATGATCTGCTGGCCGGCATGCGCCCGCAGCCAGCCGTTTCACCACGTGGCTCGGTGCAAGATTGATCCCGCCCTGTTGGATGGCGCGGCAGGGGATGGGGGACGCTACTTGATCAGCAGCGCCGATCCGCTGCCGTGAATACGAAACACCGCCACAGCACTCACAAGGTCATCGGCCTGCCCACGCAGGCTGGATGCAGCAGCAGCCATCTCCTCCACAAGGGCCGCATTCTGCTGCGTGGCCTGGTCCATCAGCGTGACGGCCTCGCTCACCTGCGTGACCCCCGAGCTTTGCTCAGAGCTGGCAGCACTGATCTCCCCCATGAGGTGGGTGACGTTGCGTATGCTGGCAACCACCTCTGTCATGGTGTGGCCGGCCTTGTCCACGAGAGCCGTGCCGTGTTCCACGCGGCCGACACTTTCCGTGATCAACTGCTTGATCTCCTTGGCCGCAGCCGCGCTGCGCTGGGCCAGGTTGCGAACCTCGCTGGCCACCACGGCAAAGCCCCGCCCCTGGTCACCGGCACGGGCAGCCTCCACGGCCGCGTTCAGCGCCAGGATGTTGGTCTGGAATGCAATGCCGTCGATCACGCTGATGATGTCATTGATCTTGCGGCTGGAGTCGTTGATGTCCTTCATGGTGGCCACCACCATGGCCACCACGTCACCGCCTTGTTGCGCAACGGTCGACGCTGAATGCGCCAGGCGGTTGGCATGAATCGCGTTGTCTGCGTTCTGCTTCACGGTGGAGCCCAGTTGCTCCATGGAGGCAGCGGTTTGCTGCAGCGCGCTAGCCTGTTGTTCCGTGCGCATCGACAGGTTGTGGTTGCCTTGCGCGATCTCGGCGCTGGCGGTCGATACGCTTTCTGATCCCTGGCGCACCCCTGCCACCAGGTTGGAAAGACTCAGCCGCATGGCTTCCATCGAAGTGACTACCGAAGCAATTTCGTTCTTGCCCTGCGCCACCAGTGGGGTGGCCAGGTTGCCCCGCGCAAACTCCCGCGTCGCCTGGCTTGCCTCGTTCAGGGGCCGGACGATGGAGCGGGTGGTGGCCACACCCAGCACGCAGGCAAACACCACCATGGCCACGCTGAGCAAGACCAGCTGTAGCCGCAGCGATTCAAACTGGCGCATCGATTCCTGGCTGGCACGTTTGCTGATGGCGTCGCTCTCGGCCAGGAAGGCTTCGATGTCGGCCACCAGCCTGGTCAGCAGGGGGCGGCATTGCTCGTTGATTTTCTTGATCGCCGCATCTTTTTCCCCTTGGCTCCCCAGTCGGGTGATCTCCAGCGCCACGGGGCCATAGGCCGCTTCGGTGTTCTTGATCTGGGCCAGCAGCTTGTTGAGGGGGGCGGTTTCAGGCGGGCCGACCTTGAGGGCATCTTCGACTCCCTGGAGTGCCTTGCCCATGCCTTCATGTGCGACTCCAATGCGACGTGTTTCCGCGTCGGCATCTTCCTTGGAGCCCGCGATCACCAGGTTGCGGGCAGACACGGCCCTCGCATTGGCTGTATCCAGCACCCGGTTGCCCAGGCTTTTGATCACGTTCAGGTGATTGACCTGGTTGTCCAGGCTCTCCTGTGTCATGGACTCGCCACGGATACCCATGATGGCGACCAGGATCAGTGCACAGGTCAGGACAACATATCCAATACCAAGACGCGTCTTGATGCTCAGGTTCTGCAGGACATTCATGCGATGGACCCTCCAGCAGGTGATACGGGATGATGCGCTTTTTCGGAGCACGCAGGAGCGGCTGGTAACCAGCGTTTACCTTTTTGCAACGTGGGGCGCAACACGTTGCCACCGCCACCCTGCGGCGTTCTGGCGATATCGATGCGGCCGTGTGCAGCCGCCGCCTTGGGCGCACGATGGTGCACAGGCCCTGATCTTCTGGGGGTTCTGGCGCGCGTCAAGAAGTTTTTGACCGAAAGGTGCGGATGGCGCGCTGGGCGCCCTGCGTGTGCGGGGGGTAAGCGAGGGCGGGCGTGACCCGCCCTACCCGCGCACCGCACTTCTGAATGCGGCAGACAGTGCTGCAATGGCATCGCTGGGTCGGCCATCCGGGGCTCGGCTGTGAAGCACCACCGGCAGGCTTGGCAGTGCAGGAAGCCCAAGCCGGGCACCTACGTCCACCGCGCCCCAGGGCAACATGCGGGGTGCCAGTGCGGCTACGCCCAGCCCTGCAACAACAGCTGCGGACACTGCCGCCACGCCGCCGCCCACAAACACCTCGCGCCAGGGGATGGCGGCTGCATCCAGCAGTTTTCCAGCCATCGCACGCACACCGCAGGGCTCTGCCAGGGTGGCCAGCGGCAGGGTGGAACCAGCGCGGTGCTGCCAGTGAGGCGCGGCAAACCAGCCAAATCGCTCTTCGGCCAGCACTTCGCCATCGCTGCGCCCGGCATGCATGCGGACCATGGCCGCGTCGAGTTCGCGCCGGTCAAAGCTTTGCAGCAGGTCGCCCGACGAGCCGATCCGGATGTCGATCAACAGCTGAGAGTCTTGTGCGTTCATGCGGGCAATCAGTGCGGGC
>NZ_JBGFFF010000075.1:0-23574 GCF_056175785.1 Acidovorax sp. LjRoot204 | reverse complement strand
CCATCAAGCTGCTGGACGGCGAGTGCGAGGTGAACGAGGTGTTCTTCGACAACGTCGAAGTGCCTGCCGAGAACCTGATCGGCGAAGAGAACAAGGGCTGGACCTACGCCAAGCACCTGCTGAGCCACGAGCGCACCAACATCGCCGACGTGAACCGCAGCAAGCGCGAGCTGGAACGCCTGAAGCGCATCGCCAAGACCGAAGGCGTGTGGGATGACCTGCGCTTCCGCGACCAGATCGCCCTGCTCGAAGTGGACATCGTCGCTCTGGAAATGCTGGTGCTGCGCGTGCTGTCCGCCGAGAAGTCGGGCAAGAACTCGCTGGACATTGCCGGCCTGCTCAAGATCAAGGGCAGCGAGATCCAGCAACGCTACGCCGAGCTGATGATGCTGGCCGCCGGCCCCTTTGCCATGCCCTTCATCGAAGAGGCCATGGAAGCCGGCTGGCAGGGCAACTTCCCCGGCGGCGTCACCGCCAACGCACCGCTGGCATCCACTTACTTCAACCTGCGCAAGACGACCATCTACGGTGGCTCCAACGAAGTGCAGCGCAACATCGTGGCGCAGACCGTTCTGGGCTGACGCCCAGTACGGTCCGCGCCTTGCGCGACAGGACTGCTCCCCCGTGCCCCCTCCGGGAGGGGGTTCCCGATAGAGCTTCGCTGGTTGTTGAGGGCGCCATGGCGCCACAACCGGCACAAGGAGAGACAAATGGATTTCGATTTTTCTGACGACCAAGAACAACTGCGCGACGCCGTGCGCAAGTGGGTGGACAAGGGCTACACGTTTGAGCGCCGCCGCGCTGCCGTGGCCGCAGGCGGTTTTGACCGCGCCGCCTGGGGCGAACTGGCCGAGCTGGGCCTGACCGCCCTCACCGTGCCCGAAGCGCACGACGGCATGGGCCAGGGCGCCATTGATGCGATGGTCGTGGCCGAAGAACTGGGCCGCGGCATTGTGCTGGAGCCGATTGCCCAAGCCTTCATTGCCAGCAGCGTGCTGTCGCACTACGCACCGGCCGACGTACAAGGCGCCTGGCTGCCCCGCGTGGCCAGCGGCGAAGCCCTGGTGGTGCTGGCCCAGCAGGAGCGCAAGGCGCGCTACCGCCTGGACGTTTGCGATGCAAAAGCGGCCAAAGCGCAATCAGGATATGCGGTAACAGCTATCAAAAGCGTAGTGCCCGCTGGCGACAAGGCCGACGCCTTCATCGTGCCTGCACAGCTGGACGGCAAGATCGCCCTCTTCCTGGTCGAGCGCACGGCGAGCGGCGTGACCACGCAGGGCTACGTCACGCAAGATGGCAGCCGCGCCGCCGAGGTGCAGCTGGCCAACGCCCCCGCCACGCTCATTACCACCGACGGCCTGGCCGCGCTGGAACTGGCCGTGGACACCGGCATTGCCGCCGCCTGCGCCGAAGCCGTGGGCGTGATGGACAAGACCGTGGCCATCACGGTCGAATACATGAACCAGCGCAAGCAGTTTGGCGTGTTCATTGCCAGCTTCCAGGCGCTGCGCCACCGCGTGGCCGACATGAAGATGCAGCTGGAGCTGGCCCGCTCGATGAGCTACTACGCCAGCCTGAAGCTGGGCGCCCCCGCCGCCGAACGCCGTGCCGCCATGGCCCGCGCCAAGGTGCAGCTGGGCCAGTCGATGCGCTTTGTCGGCCAGCAAGCGGTGCAACTGCACGGTGGCATTGGCGTGACGGACGAATACATCGTGAGCCACTACTTCAAGAAGCTCACGCAGCTGGAAGTGACTTTTGGCGACACGCTGCACCATCTGGGCGAAGTGTCCGCCCGCATGCAAGACACGGCGGGCGTGTTTGCCTGATGTGAACTGACGCAGGCGCGTAACACCCGCAAACGATGCTCGTGGATTACCCAGTCCACGGGCATTTTTTCTTTTTGGAGACTCCCCCATGAATCACGCATTCCTGTTGCCACGCCGATCCCTCTTGCTGGCAGCCGCTGCGGCCGCCGGCCTGGCGCTGGCAGGCTGCGCCACCCAGAGCCCCAGCCTGGCAGAAGCACCGCCCATCGTCTTTGTGCATGGCAACGGCGACACCGCCGCGCTGTGGCAGACCACCGTCTGGCGGTTCGAGTCCAACGGCTGGCCCCGCGAGCGACTGCACGCCATCGACGTGCCCTACCCCCTGTCGCGCGATGAGGACGCCAAGCCCCAGCCGGGCCGCACCTCGGCCGCAGAGCACATGGCCTACCTCAAGGCCGAAGTGGACAAGGTGCTCAAAGCCACAGGCGCCCGCCAGGTCGTGCTGGTCGGCAACTCGCGCGGCGGCAATGCCATCCGCAACTACATCTACAACGGGGGCGGCGACAAGACGGTGAGCCACGCAATCCTCGGCGGCACACCCAACCACGGCGTGTGGGCGATACCGGGGTTCCGAGAAGGCAACGAGTTCTCGGGCACAGGCCCCTTCCTCAAAGCGCTGAATGCCCCCAAGAACGCTGCGGGCGACGAAGTGAGCGGCCCGGTGAAATGGCTGACCATCCGCTCGGACAACAACGACAAGTTCGCCCAGCCCGACGGCCTGTGGATCGGCCAGAAAGGCACGCCCACCAACGTGACCGCCACCGGCCCCGAACTCAAGGGTGCCACCAACGTGGTGATTCCACGCATCGACCACCGCGAGACTTCGTACTCCCCCGTTGCGTTTGAAGCCACCTATCGCTTCATCACCGGCAAGGCCCCCGCACGCACCGAGATCGCCGCGGAGAAATCCGTAGTGATCAACGGCAAAGTCACGGGCCTGGGGGTGGACTCTGCCGACCCCAAGACCGGCAACTTCAGCAACAACCTGCCCCTTGCGGGGGCCCAGCTGGAGGTGTACGCCACCGACTCCGCCACTGGTGCACGCACGGGCAACCCGCTGCTGCGAAAGACAGTGGGTGCTGATGGCCAATGGGGTCCGTTGGTGGTTGCACCCGGCGCACCCATCGAGTTCGTAATCACCGCGCCTGGATATGCCACCACCCACATCTACCGCAGCGGCTTTCCGCGCAGTAGTGACCTCATCCATCTGCGCGCAGAACGCATGGCCGATGCCGACAAGGGCGCCGAGAGCGTTGTGACCTTGACCCGCCCGCGCGGCTACCTGGACCCGGCGCGCGACAAGATGCTGCTGGATGGTGCAGTGCCTGCGGGCGTGCCCGCTGGTGCCGGCGTCGCATCTGCCAAGGTCAAGCCCGCGGGGGGCGTGCGCAGTATTGCCGCCGAATTCAATGGCGAGCGCGTCGTGGGGCAAACATGGCCTGCCGCGCAAGGCCACGTCGTCATGCTGGAAGTCAGCCAGTAGTTGGCCGATATTCCGTAGCCCGCTTCAAGGCGACGCATTAATTTGAGGGCACAGGCTCGTCAGTGCGAGTGCCCTGCATGTCCGTGGCTTTCCGCGCGCTTGCGGTCTTCCACGACGTTCACAGTCGCTCCATTGGGCAGCACCATGTCCCCTGCCCGCTGCGTTGCGCCACATGCACCCAACCAGCGGCCCTCGAACTCGGTACGCCCTGGAGCGAAACGCACAGGTTTGGAATAAGTGACCTCAAAGACGCCACGGTAGGCGGTTTGAAGGTCGCCAGACAGCTGCACCGTGGCATCCACGCGGTTGTCGTGCACGTAGCAAACGGTGCGAACCTCACTGCCCAGTGCATTTTTCTTCGCCGTCACGTTGTGGCAGTGTTCCTGACCAGGCACGATCGCAAGCAACATGATTGGCTCCGCTTGGCGATCAGTGCATTGCAGGACCTTCTGTTCGCTGGCTGTCGGGTTGCCGCCACTGCGAACGATGACCTCCCAGAGCCCCGACTTTCGCGCCGGCATCTGCTGCGCATTTGCGCAGTTGGTAACTGCAACACCCATCCACACGCCCAGGCCAACAAGGCAGGACAAGCGTGCGATATGCGCGATCTGTCTCATCGAAAATCTCCAGTAAAAAGGGGCTGGCTGTGCACGACGGAACACGCCAACCCCGGGATTCATCCCTTCTGACAGGTTCAACGCGCCTGTCGGCGATGGAAGTAAATGAAGAGCGCAGCCATCAATGCTGACAGTATCAACAGTCCCCATTCAGACAAGGTTGGAATGGACGCTGGAACGGCCAGCGCCACAAAAGTCACGCCCACCGTACAAGACGCATTGACAGGGTTTGTCGTGTAGGTGGTGCCGACGAGGGTGCCGCCGCAAGCGCTACCACCGGCAGCGACGCGTGCCACAAAACCAGGGTCGGGCGTTACTGTGTAGACCACGGTGTTACCGGGGGCTGCGACATTGGTCACCCCCAGGGGGGTGACAGTGCCATTCGTCCCAGCAGTTGCCGTCACGGTCAGCGGTGCAAAGCTGAAAGCCACATTGCAATCGGCGGTCACTGGGTTGACGGTGTAGGTGTTGCCGGTCAGCACGCCAATGCAGGATCCACTGGCGCTGGCGACGTTGCCTGCGTTTGGGGTGAGCGTGTAGGTCACAGTCCCTCCCACTGGCACAGTGCGCGAGCTAGCGGGAGCCACAGTTCCCCCGGTTCCAGACGTCATCGTGACGGTAGCGGACAGCGCGAAATTGGAGACTACAGCGACGTCCGCAGTCATGGCGGGCACGGTACATGGGTTGGCGGTGCCCGTACATGCACCCGACCAGCCGGTGAAAATGCTGCCCGATGCCGCAGTGGCGGTGAGTATGGCCTGGCCACCGTCTGCTACTGGGAGCGTGCATGAGGCACCGCAGTTCATGCCGGCAGGCACACTGACCACCGTGCCACTGCCCGCACCCGACTTGGTGAGGCTCAGGTTATGCAGCATTGCGGCTACCGAGTTGGTGTCGCCAGCAGTATTGTTGGCGGTGTTGCTGTCGGTGATGCCTGCGGGAGTTCCAATGTTGAAGACCGTGGATGCCGAAGTCGGCCCAGTCACGGTCGCACCGAAGGTGAGCGTGACACTCCCCCCTACCGGGATGTCCAGCAGCACGCCGCCTCCGGTCAGCGCGCCCGCAGCAGGCGCGCCGCCCTGACACGATCCCCCCCCTGTGCCGCTGCATGTCCAGTTGCCCACCGTGAGACCCGTCACAGTCGGCTGAGTCAATGTCGCTCCAATCACAGGAACCGGCCCGTTATTGCTCACCACCACGGTGTATGTGGAGGAGCTGCCCACAGCGGTGGCCGATGCACCATCGCTCACACCGACCACCAAATCCGTCAACGTTGCGCCACTGACAACACGGGTCTGCACCAAGGGGCCCAGTACCGTGCTGGCCCCAGTGGCCGACATGGAGTAAGTGCCATGGTTGAGCGAGTTGGTCGGACTGCTAGTACTTGCACCAGCCGGCACACCCCATACGATCTCGAAAGTCCCGCTCTGGTGGTCGACCAACGAGCCGAAGTCGCAAGTCACCGTACCCGCCGAACCCACCGCCGGTGTCGTGCAGGTCGCGCCGGCAGGTGCTGTCACCGACTGAAACACCGCATCGACGGTGGCAGTGTTGGCAGCGTTCCGCACTTGCGGGCTCTGAGCGCTGACTATGCTGTTGAAAACCATTACCCCGCTGTTGTTACTATAGGTGTAGGTGTAGGTCACGTTGTCGCTCGGCTGGGCCGTGGTGGGGCCAGTGGCAGTGACCAGCAAACCTGCAAAGAAGGGGCCGATCGAATCCACATAGACCTCCCCCGAGTGACCACCCTGGCTGCAACCTGCTGCGATCACCTCGACTTCGACGGTATCGCCTACATCCAACAGTCCATTACCAGGAGCAACGTCAATCGCCTGCCAGCCGGTGTACTGGTAGCCGCCCAGGGTCTGCCATGGCACACCCGGCTGCGCCGCAAAGTTGAATGTGTAGAACAGGCGCGTGCCCTTGGTAACGTTACGCACTTCGACGTAGAAATAGGCTTGCTGCTCAGGGCTGTGGCCGCCGTCCTGGATCACCGGTGCAACAGCCATGCGCAAGTGCACTTTGCCATCCACAGGGTCCACATCGGTAAGCAACATCTGGGCGGACTGCTGGATTCCGCTGGCACGGTTGTTGTTGCCCCGTGCGTTGATCCGTGCGCTGTATGAGCCCTGAAACGGGATGGCGAGGGCTTGTCCTGGTGCGTCCGGCGCGCTCGCTGGCGTACCGGATGCCGTATTCACCACCTGCGTCACCGGGGCTGTGACCGGGGGCTGCAAATTCAGATGGCTTTTCTGGGTGGGAGGAAACGTAGCAATACCGTTGTTGCGGTAGTTGGTCACCGTCCAGCCCGTGAAATCTCCACTTTCGAAATTGCCGTTAACCACCCCCGCCTGTGCGGTGGATGCAAAACACAGCGCCCCAACAAAGAGCGCGAACACTCCACGCAGGCAGTGCAGAACTACGGTCCGCAGTGCCATCCAGTTATCGATCGTTTCCAACACTTTCCCCTCTTGGTAAACCGCAAAGCTCCACGGGTAGCTGCGGGCTGACTCACACGAAAAAATTCGCACCCAACGACAGGCGTGCAGACAAGCCTCTCCCCTCGTTGGCATTCAAGCCATCGAAAAAGATTCGGTATCTGGTGGGATGGGTGGGCGGTGCTGCGCCAGTGCAGCAGGCGAAGCCCTTGGGCAGGGCTATGTCACGAAGACGAGCCCCTTGCCGAACACTGCACGCACCGGCAAGGGCGTGCCAGTGATTTCCAGGGTTTTGCGGCGCAACCGGTTGAGCGCCGACTCGATACGGTGGAAGTCGTCTTCCAACCCTCTTCCACCCACGGCCTGCATCAAGATCTGCTTGCTGACAACCACGCCCTTTGTCTTGAAAAGACAAGTCAGGAGTTCAAGTTCACGGGTGGTGAGAGGCACCAACATTTGATTGGGCGCGCGCAAGGCCGCATTCGCAGCGTCGAGTTGCCAGGGAACAGCAACCGACGCGTCGATCTCCCCTTGCAAGCGCTTGCTGCGTAACTGGGAACGGATGCCAGCCACGAGTTCCTGCATGTCCACAGGCTTCACAAAATACTGCAATGCACCGGCATCTAGACCCCTGATCCGACTGTCGAGATCGGCACGGGCAGTCATGAGTACCGTGGGGACGCCCTGAGAAGCCAACCGGGTGAGCAAGCCGAGTCCGTCTTCTCCTGGCAACCCGATGTCGACGATCACCAAATCCACGCGCGACTGCAGCAGACGAACGTAGAAGTCCTCTGCGGACTCCGCGCCCCAAGACTGAAAGCCAGAACGCGCCAGAAATCGGCACACATTGCTGCGGATGTCTTCGTCGTCTTCTACGACAGCAATGATGGGTTCAGCAGACATGAGAAAAATGGGAACTAATCGGGAAGTGAGCTTGCGTAACATTGTGTCAGCGCATCGAACCGCCAGCCATGCACAAGAACTCTCAAGAACTCACAGAATCGATGCATCAAAAGCCCTCACGAACAACGTCCTTCCCCCTGACCGCACTTTGGCTCTGTGTTCTGCTTTGGTGCAGCCTGCTATGCGTACCGGCACAAGCGCTGGAATCGCAAACCAGTTGGCAGCTGGGTTGGGACATCCCCATGGACAGACTGGATGATGAAAGCGGGAACCTGGAACCAGAGGCAATCAGCGCCATTCCAGCGGAACGAGCGACATCCCGACTTAAAGCGCCTTTGAACGGTGGGTATCTGCGCCATACCGTTTGGCTGCGTTTCAAGGTGCCTGCCCTCCCCCCCGAACATGAACCGGGGGATCTGTGGCTGCTCGCACAACCGACCTATCTTGACTATGTGACCCTGTACCAGAAGGGCAGCGATGGTGCGTGGTATCAGCAGGACAGCGGCGATCTGGTGCCCACGGATCGCAAACCGGGCGTTCGGCAACATCTGTTCCGTTTGACGCCTGGCCAAGTGGCTCTCATCCGAATTCGTACGTCCAGTGCGACGCAGTTCCACGCGGACATTCTCGACACCTATGCACTCGCAACCACCGTAGCGTCCGCAGAGCGCCTCATGGGGCTCTACTTCGGCGCCATGGCCGCTCTTCTAGTCGGCATCTGGGCCGCTACCGTCATTTTCCGTACCCGTGCGCTCTTCTCGCTCGCGGTCCTGGTGACCGCCAGTGCAATTCATGTCTTCAACGTGCGGGGTTATTCAAGCCTCTGGTCTCCACCGGACTTCATCTTCTGGGACAGCAACGCGGTGAGCATAGGAGCCTTTCTGCTACCCGCAGCGCTGGCGTGGCAGATCAAGGAGCAACTGACACGCAATACGCCCTACCGGTGGACCGACAGATTTCTGACATTCCTCATCGCTGTGAATGTGCTGGGAGCATTCAGTGGGCCTTTAGGTTTCTACCCTGATGTGGCGTGGGTCAATCTGATCTCTCTGCTGGCCAGCGACATCGTAGGAATATCACTGTGCTGGCTGGCCTTACAGCGGCGAGACCGCCTCGGTCCRCATGTGCTTTTGCTCCTGGCATACGGTCTGCACTGCGTGTGCGGTGTGCCGATCGCCATTCTCATGACGGGTCAGATTCAATGGAACGTCGATGCGACATTGATCTGGCAACTTGAGGCCATCGTGTTCACCGCCCTGCTGGCCAGTGCGGTGTTCGTGGGGATGGTGACCCGGTATCGAAAAGCCCAGCGAGCCAAGGACCAGGCCATAGAACGGCTGGCGCTGTCCGAGCAGTCGCTGGAGGAACGCATCCTGCAGCGGACCACGGAGCTCTCGGCGGCCCAAGTCGCGCTCGCGACATCGCTTGAAAGCGAGCGAGCCTTGCGACATGAACAACGGCAGTTCTTCCACATGATCAGCCATGAATTCCGAACACCTCTGACCGTGATCGATAGCGCTGCAGCAGAGCAGCAGAGTTTTCCATCCGCCGAACTGCAGCCCCAGGTAGATCGAGCCGCACAGATACGCAGAGCCAGCAGGCGCCTGACCGCATTGGTCGACAGTTGTCTGATCAATGAACGGCTGGATCACAGCGGCCTCGCGCTGCAGGCATCACCGGTCAAGGTCAGTGACTTGCTTCACCACGCCGCTCAACTCGTGCACTGGTCGCCGCGCCACCACTTGCAGCTCTTTACCGACTCAGCGCCTCTGGAATGGGTCTGCGACGCGACACTGGTGCACATTGCCCTATCCAACCTGGTGGACAACGCTGTGAAGTATGCGACCGCTGGAGAAATATTCATTGCGGCGCAAAAAGGTGAGACAGGACTGCTTGAAATCTCTGTGGCCGACGAAGGCTCTGGAATGTCGCTGGACGTGATGAACCGCATTTTTGAACAGTTTGAGAGAGGCGACCGTACGGACCAAAGCAAGGGATTTGGCCTTGGACTGTGGGTTGCGCGCCGCATTGCACGCCTGCACGGGGGCGACATCACCGTCCAGTCCAGCGAGGGCCAAGGCGCCTGCTTCACATTGACGCTGGCCTCGCAACGCATCAGCCCAAGCGGGAGATGAGGCGCCAGGGTACCCGCGTCGCCAGAAAGCTGCGTAGGCGGAATCCTGGATAATCGACCCTCGCAATTCTTGTTGACACGGGGCCTCCTGTGTCCGGCGCACCGCCCGGCGGTCCATTTTCAAAGTTCCAGTATCCATGAGCGCAACAGCGACAGACCCCAACCTTCAGCACCTGACCCAGGCCCGAGAGCAGATTGCGCAAGGCGATCTCAAGAAAGCCGCGCTCACGCTCAACAAAGCCAACGCACAATGGCCTCAGGATCCCCGGGTTTTCATGCTAGGCGGTCTGCTGGCTGAAAAGGCGGGCAACGTTCAAGGTGCTTTTGACGCGCTGCGCAAATCGGTGGCCCTGGCTCCCGACTGGGGCCCTGGACTGCTGGAGTTGGCGTTGCTGCTGGCGCGCCAGAACCAGTTCCCAGAAGCTATAGAGACCGCTGAAAAGTTGGCCGCACTCGAACCTAAGAACCTGCAGGTGCTTGCAGGTGTGATCGATATCGCGCACCGTGCCGGTCATTTGGAAATGGCTGTCCGCCACCTGCAGCGAGGCCTTGAGCTGGTGCCCGGTGATATCGCGCTGCGACGCTTGCTGGCTCGTGACCTGAGTGAGCAAGGCAAGCACGAGGAGTCCCTTGCGATCTGGGACAGCTTGGTGCAGGAACAGCCTTTGGATCCACAGTCGCTGGTAGGCCGTGTACAGGCGTGCATTGCAGCCGGGAAACCAAYCGACGCCAGGGAGAACACGATCGCTTTGCTGGGCTTGGCACCGGATGACGCGGTGTACCAGTACTACGGACAGCTTGCCGACGGTAAAACGCCTGGGGAACAGCCCCCCGAACTAACGCGTTCTATTTTTGACAATATGGCTGAGTTTTACGATTTGCACGTTGTGCGTGGTCTCAAGTACCAATTGCCCAAGCAAGTCGGAGACAAGATCCTGGCGAGACACCCTGACAAAAAGATCAATGTCCTAGATCTTGGCTGTGGTACGGGGCTGCTGGGGGTGTGCCTGGGTCGCCTGGATGGCGCGCTGGTGGGTGTGGACCCATCGATGAAGATGATTGAGCAAGCAGCGCGACACAACGTCTACGACCGCTTCCATACGGTGAATTTACATGACGCGCTGCGCGAGACGCCCGGTGCGCTTTATCAGGTGATTGCTGCGCTTGACGTGTTCATCTACGCGGGCGAGGTGGCGCAAGCCATCCCCAACGCGCACCGCGTTCTAACGCCGGGCGGCATGATCGTCTTCTCGTTCGAGTCAGCCCCCGAACAAGGCCCCGACATGATTTTGCAACCTAGCGGCCGATATGCGCACAAGCGCAGCCACGTGGAAGCAGTGTGCAAATCGGCTGGGTTTGCCACCGTCGAGATCGAGGAAACCGTGCTGCGCGAAGAAAACCAAGCCCCCGTCCTCGGGCTCCTGGTAACCGCCCACAAGGCAGCTTGACCGATTGGCAAGGTGCCGCCGCACCGTGCACGCAGACGGTGTAGACCCGAGCGTCACGTCAACAAGCGCGATGACTTCGGCACGTGCGCCATCAAAAACTCCATCTGATCGGCCAGGATGCGCCGGTTGCGCAAGATGAAGTCTTCCCACAGACTGGGTACATAGGGCGCATACAGCAGCGGCATGTGCGCCTGCTCTGGCGTGCGGGGGCCCTTGCGGTGGTTGCAGGGGCGGCAGGCCGTGACCACGTTCATCCAGTGGTCCTGGCCGTTGCGGGCGAAGGGCACGATATGTTCGCGCGTCAGGTCTTCTTCGTGAAAGTGCCCGCCGCAGTAGGCACACACATTACGGTCGCGGGCAAAGAGCTTGCTGTTGGTCAGGCTGGGCTTGAGCTCGAACGGATTGATGCTGGGCACGCCCTTGGTGCCGATGATGCTGTTGATGGCGATCACCGATTGCTCACCCGAGATGGCGTTGTGCCCGCCCCGGAACCGGGCAATCTGGGCACCAGATTCCCAGCGCACTTCCCCGGCGGCGTAATGAATGACCGCCTGCTCCAGCGAAATCCACGATTGGGGCAGCCCTTGGGCTGACAGCTTCAAGACCTTCAAAACACGCCTCCTGGAACACAAAGTACACAAGGATCGGAACGCAGATGTCTCGCGGGCAGCCCTGCGCGGGGCCAGCCGTGGGTCACAATATACTCCGTTTTCATGACAAATTGGCGTCCTGCGCTTATTGCGCTTGCACAGACCGCTATCAAAAAGATAACAAACCGATGAAGATCTTTCGCGGATTCCACCACCCTGGCATCGCTGACGCCTGCGCGCTGACCATCGGTAATTTCGATGGCGTACACCGAGGTCACCAGGCCATGTTGGCCCTGTTGAACAGCGAGGCGGCACACCGGGGGGTGGAGAGCTGTGTGCTCACTTTCGAGCCCCACCCACGCGACTACTTTGCCGGTGCACACCACAAGCCGGAACTCGCACCAGCCCGGATCGGCACCCTGCGAGACAAGCTCACCGAGCTGGCACGCTGCGGTGTGCAGCAGACTGTGGTGCTACCGTTTGACGCGCGACTGGCCGCACAGTCGCCCGAGGCCTTCATTGACGAGGTGTTGGTGCGCGGCCTGGGYGCSCGCTACGTGCTGGTGGGCGACGAYTTCCGCTTTGGCCGCCAGCGAGCGGGCGACTACGCCATGCTSGACGCSGCCGGGCAAGCCAAGGGCTTCGACGTAGCGCGCATGAACAGCTACGAGGTGCACGGCCTGCGCGTGTCCAGTTCCGCCGTGCGCCAAGCCCTGGCGGCGGGCGACATGGAGACTGCCGCACGCCTGCTGGGGAGGCCCTACACCATCAGCGGCCATGTGGTGCATGGCCGCAAGCTGGGGCGCGAACTGGGCGCCAGCGCGGAAGGCGCGGGCGACGGTTTTCGCACCCTCAACCTGCGGTTTGCGCACTGGAAACCCGCCGCCAGCGGCATCTTTGCCGTACTGGTCCATGGTCTCGCTGGCGAGCCCTTGCCGGGTGTGGCCAACCTGGGCGTGCGCCCCTCCCTGGACCCCAATGACGTGAACGGCGGCCGCGTGCTGCTGGARACCCATTGCCTGCACTGGCCTKCSGAACTGGGWGCCGAAGGGGCSTACGGTAAAATCGTSCGYGTGGAACTMCTGCACAAACTGCACGACGAACTGAAGTACGACAGTCTGGACGCCCTGACGACGGGTATCGCGAAAGACTGTGCGGATGCGCGCGCCTACTTTGCATCGGCCCACGCCGCTCCCAACCACACCGAGACCCGGCGACAGACCACGCGCGACCGAATTTAGGGGGCTGCCTGCGCAGCGCCTGCCCTGCAGGCACTACACCTCCCGCGTTTCGCTCCCTGTTTCCCCGCATTGCTCCGGGCCTGCCCCGGAATGCCCCGTTTTAAGGCTCCTTCATGTCCGACAACGCCAGTACCCCCGCATCCACCGCCACGGACTACCGCAGCACGCTGAACCTGCCCGACACCCCCTTCCCCATGCGCGGCGACCTGCCCAAGCGCGAGCCGGGCTGGGTGAAAGACTGGGAAGACCAGGGCGTCTACAAGCGCCTGCGCGACGCCCGCCGGGGCGCCCCCAAGTTCATCCTGCACGACGGCCCGCCCTACGCCAACGGCCAGATCCACATGGGCCACGCGGTCAACAAGATCCTGAAGGACATGATCACCAAGGCGCGCCAGCTGGAAGGCTTTGACGCGCTGTACGTACCTGGCTGGGACTGCCACGGCCTGCCGATCGAAAACGCCATCGAGAAGAAACACGGCCGCAACCTGAGCCGCGACGACATGCAGGCCAAGAGCCGCGCGTTTGCCACCGAGCAGATCGCGCAGCAGATGGTGGACTTCAAGCGCCTGGGCGTGCTGGGCGAATGGGACAACCCCTACAAGACCATGAACCCCGCCAACGAGGCGGGCGAAATCCGCGCCTTCCAGCGCGTGATGGAGCGTGGCTTCGTGTACCGAGGCCTCAAGCCCGTGTACTGGTGTTTTGACTGCGGCTCGTCGCTGGCCGAGTTCGAGATCGAATACCAGGACAAGAAGAGCACCACGCTGGACGTGGCCTTCAAGTCGCACGACCCCGCCAAGCTGGCAGCCGCCTTTGGCCTGCCCGCGCTGGCAAAGGACGCCTTCGTCGTCATCTGGACCACCACCGCCTGGACCATCCCCGCCAACCAAGCGCTGAACCTGAACCCCGAGATCAGCTACGCGCTGGTGGACACGGGCGAGCGCATCCTGCTCGTGGCAGAGCCGCTGGTGGCGTCGTGCCTGGAGCGCTACGGCCTCACCGGCAGCGTGCTGGCCACCACCCTGGGCAAGAACCTGGGCGGGCTGGAGTTTGAACACCCCCTGTACGACGTGGCCAGCGAAGACGGCAGCTTTGGCTACCGCCGCCTTTCGCCCGTGTACCTGGCCGACTACGCCACGGCCGACGACGGCACGGGTATCGTGCACTCCTCGCCCGCCTACGGTCTGGAAGACTTCAACTCCTGCCGCGCGCATGGCATGGCGCTCGACGACATCCTGAACCCSGTGCAGGGCAACGGCASCTAYGCGSCCGACTTCCCGCTGTTCGGCGGSCAGMACATCTGGAAGGCCGTGCCKGTGATCATCGMRGCSYTGCGCRACGCMGGMCGCCTGATGACCACCAAGGACATCACRCACAGCTACCCGCACTGCTGGCGCCACAAGACGCCGGTGATCTACCGCGCCGCSGCSCAGTGGTTCRTSCGCATGGACGARGGCGAAGGCGTGTTCACCCAGCCCGGCATGAAGCCCGCCAAGACGCTGCGCCAGAYCGCGCTSGAYGCCATCGARCASACCAGYTTCTACCCSGAGAACGGCAARGCSCGCCTGCACGACATGATCGCCGGGCGGCCSGACTGGTGCATTTCACGCCAGCGCAGCTGGGGCGTKCCSATCCCGTTCTTCCTGCACAAGGATTCGGGCGAGCTGCAYCCGCGCACSATGGAAATCMTSGACCAGGCCGCMGACATCGTSGARAAGGGYGGYATCGAGGCCTGGAGCCGCGTSACGRCCGAAGAGATCCTGGGCGCCGAAGACGCGCCGCATTACACCAAGAGCACTGACATCCTGGAAGTGTGGTTCGACTCCGGGTCTACCTTCAGCCATGTGCTGCGCGGCACGCACCCCGAGGTGCACCATGACACCGGCCCTGAGGCCGACCTGTACCTCGAAGGCCATGACCAGCACCGCGGCTGGTTCCACAGCTCGCTGCTGCTGGCATCGGCGCTGGAAGGCCGCGCGCCSTAYCGCGGCCTGYTSACSCACGGCTTCACSGTGGAYRSCMAGGGCMKCAAGATGAGCAAGTCGCTSRRSAAYGGCATCGACCCGCAGGARATCARCAAGAAGCTGGGCGCCGAGATCATCCGCCTGTGGGTGGCCGCCAGCGACTACTCGGGCGACATCGCAGGCGACGAGAAGATCCTGGCGCGCGTGGTGGACGCCTACCGCCGCATCCGCAACACACTGCGCTTCCTGCTGGCCAACGTGAGCGACTTCGACCCGGCCAAGGATGCCGTGCCGTTTGACCAGATGCTCGAGATCGACCGCTATGCGCTSWCSCGCGCGKCSSAGTTCCAGGCCGAGRTSCTKGCGCACTACAAGGTGTATGAGTTCCACCCCGTGGTCGCCAAGTTGCAGCTGTACTGCTCGGAAGACCTGGGCGGCTTCTACTTGGACGTGCTCAAGGACCGCCTGTACACCACGGCGCCCAAGAGCCTGGCGCGCCGCAGTGCCCAGACGGCGCTCTACAACATCACGCACGCCATGCTGCGCTGGATGGCGCCGTTCCTGTCGTTCACGGCCGAAGAGGCGTGGAAGGTGTTTGGCAACTCCGACTCCATCTTCCTGGAGACCTACGGCAACGTGGCGGGCGTGGGTGCCGGTGCCGACGAAGGCCTGTTAGCCAAGTGGGCGCGCATCCGCGAGATCCGCGAYGYGGTCAACAAGGASATCGAAGCMSTGCGCGCCGMMGGYMRGGTCGGCTCGTCGCTGCAGGCCACCGTCACCCTCACGGCTGCGCCGGAGGACCACGCACTGCTGGCCAGCCTGGGCGATGACCTCAAGTTCGTCTTCATCACCTCCGCTATTGAATTGGTAGCTGGTAGCGCTTTGCAGATCAGCGTCAAGCCCAGCTCCGACACGAAGTGCGAGCGCTGCTGGCACTACCGCAGTGATGTGGGCAGCGATGCCGCCCATCCCACCATCTGCGGCCGCTGCACCAGCAACCTCCACGGCGACGGCGAAAGCCGGGCGCACGCGTGATGGCGCGCACAGCACAGGCCGGACGCACCGGCGCGGGCATGTGGCCATGGCTGGCATGGGCGGTGTTGCTGATGGGCGCCGACCAGWTCACCAAGACGCTGATCCTCAACCACTACCAGCTGGGCGACTCCACGTTCATCACCAGCTTCTTCAACATCGTGCGCGCGCACAACACAGGCGCAGCGTTCTCGTTCTTGTCGGACGCGGGCGGCTGGCAGCGCTGGCTGTTCACCGGCATCGGCGTGGCGGCCACGATCTTCATCGTGTGGCAGCTGCGCGCRCACCCGGGCCAGAAGTTGTTCAGCTTTGCGCTGTCCAGCATTCTGGGTGGCGCAGTGGGCAACGTGGTGGACCGGCTCATGCACGGCTATGTGGTGGACTTCTTGCAGTTCCACTACGCGGGCTGGTACTTCCCGTCGTTCAACCTGGCGGACTCGGCCATCACGGTGGGTGCGGCCTGCCTGATCCTGGACGAGCTGCTGCGGGTGCGGCGCGAGCGTTGAGGCCACGCTGGCTTTGTTCCCCCTGAACGGCCCGCTGCATGCGGGCCGTGCTGTTTGTGCGCAGCAACGCACCCAGCGCCGACATGGGCATCTGCTCCAGCGCTATGGAATCAGGAGTATGCTTATGTGTCAGTTTTATGACAGCCCGGTGTGCGCGGTTCTTGCATTGGCCCCTGGGTCTGGTCATCGCAGGGTTTGCGCCCATCACAAGAAGAAGAAACAACGGTTTTCATGAAGCATCTCCTCAATCTCCTGGCAGCCGTGGCGCTGCTGATCTGGGGCACCCACCTGGTGCGCACCGGCATCCTGCGCGTATTCGGCGCCAACCTGCGCCAGCTGATTGCGCACAGCGTCAGCAGCCGCTTCACCGCTGTGCTCTCCGGCATTGGCGTGACGGCGGTGGTGCAGTCCAGCACGGCCACCGCGCTCATCGTGTCGTCCTTTGTGGGCCAGGGCCTGGTGGGCCTGCCTGCGGCGCTGGCCGTGATGCTGGGCGCCGACGTAGGCACCAGCGTGATGGCAGTGGTGTTCTCCATGGATCTGTCGTGGCTGTCGCCCCTGTTCATCTTTGTGGGCGTGGTGCTGTTCATCTCGCGCAAGGACACCGCCGTGGGCCGCGTGGGSCGGGTGCTGATCGGCCTGGGGCTGATGCTGCTGGCGTTGCGCCTCATCACCGAATCGACCACGGTGCTCACCCAGTCGCCCACCGTGCGCACCCTGCTGGGCGCGCTCACCAGCGATCTGCTGCTGGAGATTTTTACCGGCGCCATTCTGGCCATCGTGGCGTACTCCAGCCTCGCCACCGTATTGCTCACAGCGGCGCTGGCGGGCTCGGGCGGTATTCCGGCGGACGTGGCGCTGGGTCTGGTGCTGGGCGCCAACCTGGGCAGCGGTGTGCTGGCGGTGTTGACCACCATGAAGTCCAACGTGCAGACACGCCAGGTGCCCCTGGGCAACCTGTTCTTCAAGATCATTGGCGTGCTCATCATGACGCCGCTCACCGGCCTGTGGCTGCAGCATGTACGGCCCTATGTGCCCGAAACCGCCGCCCTGGTGGTGCTGTTCCACCTGGCCTTCAATATCGTGGTGGGCATCGTCTGCATTGGCCTGACAGGTACGGTGGCGCGGGCTGTGCAGCGCCTGCTGCCGGTTGAAAAGGCGCAGGCTGCCGCAGGCACCCGTCCCCAGCATCTGGACCCCTCCGCCCTGGCCACACCATCGCTCGCCATCTCGTGCGCGGCGCGCGAAGCCCTGCATCAGGCCGACGTGGTCGAATCAATGCTGCTGGGCTTGCACAAGGTGATCCGCACGGACGACCTGCAGTTGGCAGAAGACCTGCGCAAGCTCGATGACGAGGTGGACGGCCTGTACTCGGCCATCAAGTACTACATGACCAAGATCTCGCGCGAGGCCCTGGACGAACGCGAGGGCCGSCGCTGGGCCGACATCATCAGCTTCACCATCAACATGGAGCAGATCGGCGACATCATCGARCGSGTGMTSATCGACATCGAGGACAAGAAGATCAAGAAGGGCCGCCAGTTCTCCGAGGCGGGCATGGAAGAGATCAACGAGCTGCACGCCCGCCTGATCGACAACCTGCGGCTGGCGATGAGCGTGTTCTTGAACGGCAGCGTGCGCGACGCACAAAAGCTGCTCGAAGAAAAAGCGCGCTTTCGCGACCTGGAACACGCCTATTCGGCCACCCACCTGGCACGCCTGTCAGACAACACCGTGCAGAGCATTGAGACCAGCTCACTGCACATTGACCTGATCAGCGAGCTCAAGCGCATCAACTCGCTGCTGTGCTCGGTGGCCTACCCCATTCTGGAATCGGCCGGCGCCCTGGCGCCCAGCCGCCTGCGCGCGCTCAACGAACAAAGTTGAAGCCTTTTGGGCTGCAGGCGCATATTCCCTATGCGCCTACAGCTACATAAAAGATAGCAAACTAGCATCTACGCACTGCGCCGCGCATAGCGTTGCGCCAGCACCGCACACACCATCAGCTGCATCTGGTGGAACACCATGATGGGCAGCACGATGGCGCCCACCGCGTGCGACGCAAACAGCACCTTGGCCATGGGCACACCGCTGGCCAGGCTCTTCTTGGAGCCGCAGAACACCAGGGTGATTTCGTCCTCCTTGGAGAACCCCATGCGCCGCGCGACCCAGGTGGTGGTCACCAGCGCCAGGGTCAGCAGCACGGCGCACACCACCACCAGGCCCAGCAGTGCAGACGCTGGCAACTGCCGCCACAGCCCCTCGACAACCGCTGCGCTGAAGGCGGTGAACACCACCAGCAGGATAGAGCCCTGGTCCACCAGCTTGAGCGCTGCCGCACGGCGCTGCACAAAACCGCCAATCCACGGACGCAGCAGGTGGCCCGCCACAAAGGGCACCAGCAACTGCAAGGTGATGCGGCCGATGTTAGCCAGCGTGTCATGCTGCGCAGTGCCTGCCTGCTGCTGCGCCTCGGGCAGCAACAGGCCCACTAGCAGCGGTGTGATCACAATGCCCAGCAGGGTCGATGCCGACGCGCTGCAGATGGCCGCCGGCATGTTKCCGCGCGCCATGGCCGTGAACGCAATGGCCGACTGCACCGTGGCTGGCAGCACGCACAGGTACAGGATGCCGGTGTAAAGCCCAGGCGTGACCAGCGGCAGCAGCACCGGCCGCAGCGCCCAGCCCAGCAGCGGGAACAGCACAAACGTGGTGCCCACGACCACCAGGTGCAGCCGCCAGTGCGAGAGCCCCGCCACGATGGCATCCCGCGAGAGCTTGGCCCCGTGCAAGAAGAACAGCAGCGCCACCGCAGCCACGGTGATCCCCTCCAGCGCCTGGGCCGCCACGCCCGATGCGGGCAACACGCTGGCGAGGGTGACGGTGCCCAGCAGTGCCAGGGTGAAGTTGTCGGGGAGAAAACGGGAACGGGCCATGGGTGACAGCGCAGCGGCAGCGCAAAAAATGCAAAGGGACATGGGGCATACAAACCCCCAAGACACGCATTGGACCGCAGCCTGATTCCAAAGAGAAATGGATTTCTCTGATGGATTTATGATTCGAGCGCATGAATATCACCCTGCGCCAGCTGCACGTGTTTCAGTCGGTGGCCGCCACCCGCAACTTCAGCCGCACCGGCGATGCGGTGGGACTGACCCAACCGGCCGTGAGCCGCTGCATCACCGAGCTGGAAGCCCAGCTGGGCCTGAAGCTGCTCAACCGCACCACGCGCGAAGTGACGCTGACCGATGCGGGCCAGCGCCTGTCGGCACGCCTGCCACGTGTGCTGGAGGAGCTGGAGAACACGCTGCTGGACGTGCGGGAACTGGCCACCGAGCGGCGCGGCCGCGTGCGTGTGGCCAGCAGCCCCACGCTGTCGGCCAACCTCATGCCCGACTGCATAGCCGACTGCCAGCGCACCCTGCCCGGGCTGGAGCTGGTGCTGCTGGACCGCATCCAGAGCGCAGTACTGGCCAGCGTGCTGTCGGGCGAGGTGGACTTTGGCGTGGTCATCGACCCCAGCGAGCGCGAGGCGCTGCACTGCGAGACCATCCTCACCGAACCCTTTTGCCTGGCCTGCCCGCCCGACCACCGGCTGGCGGGCAAGCGCAAGGTGCGCTGGACCGACCTGCAGGGCGAAGCGCTGGTGCTGCTGGATCACGAATCCGGCAGCCGCCGCCTGATCGATCGCGCCCTGGCCGAGCACGGCGTGACCTGCACGGTGGCTCAGGAGGTGGGCCACCCCACCACCATCTTCCGCATGCTGGACGCAGGCCTGGGCATCTCGGTGATCCCCACCCTGGCGCTCCCGCCAGAAGGCCTGACACAGCTGGCGGTGCGCCCCCTGGTGCCGCGCGTGGACCGCGAGATCATGCTGGTACACCGGAGGCACCGCGCGCTCTCGCCCGTGGCGCAGGCGGCCTGGGACCTGGTGAAGGCGGTGGCGGTGCAGCGCAATGGCACGCAGGCTATTAGCAACAAAGGCCGTTGAAAAAACGGCTCCCAAGGTACTTCCATGGGCATCTTCAGCTGCCCAATAGATCGCCGCCTTCCACACCCATCCGATTCAGCGGACTAGTCGGCAGATTCGTCGCTGCCTAGTCCTTCGACAAGGTACCGCTCCAGCCCCACCACCAGCGCATCAAACGTGCGCCTGCAGCGCGGACTGGTGCGCAGGTCCTCATGCATCACCACCCAGGTCTCCAGCCCGTATTGAAGCTGCTGCGGCAGCACCCGCACGAGTGCGGGGGCGCTGCGCCGGGCCAGTGCTTCCTGGCAAATGCCGATGCCGGCGCCTGCGCGGACAAAGGCCAGCTGCGCCACATCGCTGTCGCTGCGCACGGTAAACCGATCTCGCCGCCACACAGGCAGGGCCTTTTGGGCCGCACGCAAAAAAGGGGTTTCTGCATCAAAGCCGATCAGGCGGTGCTGCGCCAGCTCGGCCAGGGTGGCGGGCATGCCCTGGGCGGCGATGTAGCGCGGATGGGCATACAGGCCCAGCGGGATGGTGCCCACGCGGCGGGCGATGAGCGCGTCCTGCCGGGGTTCGGTCATGCGGATGGCGATGTCGGCCTCGCGCTGCAGCAGGTCGTGCACGCGGTTGCTCAGCACCAGCTCCACCGTCAGCGCGGGGTGCTCGGCCTGCAACTGCGCAAGGAGGGGCGGCAGCACCTCAACCCCCATCACCTCGCTGGCGCTCACTCGCACCGTGCCGCGTACGCCGTCGCCCTGGCTGTCAGCCGCGCGCACCAGGGCCGCCGCAGAGTGGCCCATGGCTTCCGCGTAGCTGCGCAGGGCCAACGCGGCCTCGGTCGGCAGCAGGCCCTGCTGAGAGCGCGTGAAGAGCACCAGCCCCAGGGCCTGCTCCAGGGCGGCAATGTGGCGGCCCACTGTGGGCTGTGTCACCCCCAGCGCCCGCGCGGCGCCCGACAAGGAGCCCTCTCGCAGCACACCGAGGTACGAACGGTACAGCTCCCAGCCAATGTCATGGCGATCCGGTTGGTCCATACATAAATGTATAGCCAAGCACTCATTTTCAGCAATTCCATTGGATTGCCCTGGCGCAGACACTGCCTCCATCCATAGGTTTTGAAGGAGTATCGAGATGAGCAACAACCCCACGGGCAGCCGCCCCAAGGTACTGGTTCTGGGCGCCACCGGCGGCATTGGCGGCGAGGTGGCGCGCCAGCTGCGTGACCGGGGGTGGGAGGTGGTGGCAATTCACCGCAACGCAGCGCAGGCCAGAGAACAGCGCGACGGGTTCACCTGGGTTCGGGGCGACGCGATGACCCTCGCCGATGTGATGGCCGCCGCCACGGGCTGCCAGGTGATCGTGCATGCGGTCAACCCGCCCGGCTACCGGCGCTGGAGCGAGCTGGTGCTGCCAATGATCGACAACACGATTGCAGCGGCCCGGGCGCACGGGGCCACGGTGGTGCTGCCAGGCACCGTCTACAACTACGGGCCTGACGCCTTCCCGGTGCTGCACGAAGACGCCCCCCAACACCCCCGCACACGCAAAGGCGCCCTGCGGGTGGAGCTGGAGCGCCGCCTGCAGCAAGCCACCGTGCCACACCCGCTGGAGGAGACATGCCGCGTGATCATCGTGCGCGCGGGCGACTTCTTCGGACCGCAGGCGGGCAACAGCTGGTTTGCGCAGGGCCTCATCCAGCCGGGCCGACCGGTGGCCACGGTAAAGCAGCCAGGCGCGCCCGGCGTCGGGCCCCAGTGGTCGTACTTGCCGGACGTGGCGCGCGCCATGGTGTTGCTGCTGGAGCGGCGCGCCGAGCTGCCCGCGTTTGCCCGTTTTCACCTGGCCGGGCATTGGGATGCCGATGGCACGCAGATGGCGGCCGCCATTGGCCGTGTGGTGGTGGCGCGGGGCGGCCAGGCGCCGCGCGTACAGGCTTTTCCGTGGTGGCTGGTTACGCTGGCCTCGCCGTTCGTGACCACCTTGCGTGAAATGCGCGAGATGCGCTACCTGTGGCAGCAGCCGGTGCGCATGACCAACGACCGGCTCCGGGCGGTGCTGGGCGAGGAGCCACACACCCCGCTGGACGAGGCGGTGCAGGCCACCTTGCAGGGCCTGGGCTGCCTGCCAGCCTGCTCCGGTAGCAGCGGGAGCGGGCACGCCCAGGCCGCACCGGCAACTACACCCCCAGGAACCCCGCAATCACCAGCCCGGCTTCCAACGTGAACGCCCCTTGGGCGACGCGCTCCCGGACCACCTCCAGAGGCAGCAGGTCAAAGCGCTCGACCTCGCCGTCCTGGTTGTCGGGCTCCATGCCCTGAGGCACCTGGGCGCGGAACCAGTCGATGCGCTCGACCATGAAGCCCGCGCCACCGCCCTCGCGGCTGGGGCGGCTGAACAGCACCTGGCCCCCGTGCGCCACGTCGGCCAATGCCTCCACCCGCAAACCGGCCTCTTCCCAGGTTTCGCGGGCCAGGGCCTGCGGCAGCGAGTCGGCAGCGGAGACCATGCCACCCATCAGCGTGTCCCACAGCCCAGGGTTGTTGGGTTTGGTCAGGGAACGCTTTTGCACCCACATGCGTCCGTCGGGCGCCAGGCCGACCAAGTGCACAGCGCGGGTAGCCACGCCCAGCACGCGCACCGCCCCGCGCTCCACGGTGCCGATGACCTCGCCCGCCGGGTTGGTGACCGCCAACTGCTCATCACGCCAGGGGCCGCACAGGCCTGCATCGCGCAGCGCGGCGGCCAGGGTGTTGAGGGCATCCGTGGTGTCGGCGGGCGATGCCTGCAAATGCCAAGCAAGGCCCTGAGAATGCTCTGCTTCTGATAGCTGGTAGCGCTTATTCATCAAGCGCTTCAGGCTGATTTGGCTGAAAAACCCCGGCGCTACCGAGCCCACCACCTGCCCCGCCACCACCAGGGGCTGGCGCGGCTGGGCCGGTGGCTGCTGCGCCGCCTGGCGTGCCCCTGCCAGCCACTGGTCGAAGGTGGGCGCCTGTACAGCCGCGTTCACAGCGTGAGGATGGTGCAGCCGGTGGTCTTGCGCGCCTCCAGGTCGCGGTGGGCCTGCTGCACGTCGGCCAGCGGGTAGCGCTGGTCGATGTGGATCTTGACCTGCCCGCTGGCAACCACAGCAAACAGGTCGTCCGCCATGGCCTGGGTGGCCTCACGCGTGGCGATGTGGGTGAATAGCGTCTGGCGCGTGACGTACAGCGAGCCTTTGGCCCCCAGGCTGCCCGGCGCAAACGGTGCCACCGGGCCGGACGCGTTGCCGAAGCTGGCCATCAAGCCGAAGGGGCGCAGGCATTCGAGCGACTTGTCCCAGGTGTCCTTGCCCACCGAGTCGTACACCACCTTCACGCCCTTGCCGCCGGTGATCTCCTTSACGCGSGCCGCRAAGTYCTCGGTGCTGTAGTTGATGG
>NZ_JBGFFF010000074.1:0-24171 GCF_056175785.1 Acidovorax sp. LjRoot204 | reverse complement strand
GTGCGGCATTCTGCGGCAGCCCGGCCTGCCAGAGGGTGCCATGCAGGGTCTCGCCCGCCAACCATCCGGCCACGCGCTGGCGCAGCGCGAGCAGCGCAGTCACATCGATGCCGGTGGCAATGCCCATGCGCTCCAGCATGAACACGAGGTCTTCGGTGGTGACATTGCCGCTGGCGCCCGGCGCGTGCGGGCAGCCGCCGATGCCCGCCAGGCAGGCATCAAAGCGGGTGATGCCTGCCTGCCAGGCGGCATACACATTGGCCAGGCCCATGCCGCGCGTGTCGTGGAAGTGCGCGCAGGCCAGGCGGTCGCCCACAAGCGCACTTGCATTGCCAAACAGGCGGGCGACCGCAGCCGGGTCAGCATAGCCCACGGTGTCGGCCAGGCTCACGCGGTCAGCGCCCGCATCCAGCAGCGCCTGCATCAGGCGCAGCACTTCGCTCTCAGCCACCTCGCCCTGCAGGGTGCAGCCAAAGGCCGTGCCCACGCCGCCCTCGATCAGGGTGCGGCTGCCGCTCGCGTCGCGCAGTGATCGGATACGCGCGACCTCGGCCACCACCTCGTCGGGGGTCTTGCGCAGGTTGGCCAGGCTGTGGGCGTGGCTTGCGGACAGAGGCACGATCATCAGGTCGGCGCCCTGCTCCAGCGCGCGCTCGGCGCCTTTGATGTTGGGCACCAGCACCGAGGCCACCAGGCCGGGCAACGTTTTGGCGTGGGCCAGCACCTCGGCCGTGTCGGCCAGCTGGGGCAGCAGCCGGGCGGGCACAAAGGAGCCCACCTCGATCTCGCGCTGGCCGGCGGCGTAGGCAGCGTTGATCCATTCGATCTTGTGCGCGGTGGACACCACCGTGGCGATGCTTTGCAGGCCGTCGCGCAGGCCGACTTCGCGGACGATGGCACGGGCCACCGGGGGCTGCTGGTCGGATGGGATCGGTGAGGTGTGCACGGGATGTCTCTTTCGGGTGGGTCTGGGCAAGATTCTAAAAATTCCCGAATGAATCAGAAAATACATCTCGGAAGCCGCAACATTCCCAAAAGGAACATCACAACCATGGAGGTTTGCCATGCGCGACCTGGACTTGCAGACCCTGCGCCTCTTTGCCGCCGTGTGCGAGCAGCGCAGCATCGCGCGTGTGGCAGAGCAGGAGTCCATCGTGGGCTCGGCGATCAGCAAGCGGCTGGCGCAGCTGGAAGACACGGTGGGCACACCGCTGCTGCTGCGCAAGCGCCGGGGCGTGGTGCCAACGCCTGCCGGCGAGACGCTGCTGGAGCATGCCCGCACCATGCTGGCCAGCGTGGGGCAGATCGAGCGCGACATGGCCGCCTACGCCACCGGCACGCGGGGCCATGTGCGCATGCTGGTCACAGCCTCGGTCATGGCCGAGTCGCTGGCCGACGATGTGGCGGCCTTTCTGCAAGACCCGGCACACCGCAACATCCAGATCAGCCTGGAGGAACGCGTGAGCCCGGACGTGGTGCAAGGCGTGCGCGACGGCAGCGCGTCCATCGGCATCTGCTGGGACGCAGCCGACCTGTCGGGCCTGGAAACCAGCGCCTACCGCAGCGACCACCTGGCTGTGGTAGCACACGAGTCGCACCCCGTGGCCCAGCTGCAGAGCGTGCGGTTTGCCGACGTGCTGGAGCACGAATTCGTCAGCATGCCCGCGCTCAGTGCAGTGCAGGTGCTGCTGGCGCGTGCCGCTGCGGTGGAGGGAAAAATGCTGGCCCACCGCGTGCTGGTGTCCAACTTTGACGCCGCCTTGCGGGTGGTGCGCGCCAACCTCGCCATCAGCGTGGTGCCACGCGAAGTGGCCCAGCCTTTTGCCCAGCTGGCACCGGTGCGCATCGTCCCGCTGAGCGACCCCTGGGCCCAGCGGCGCTTTGCCATCTGCTACCGCAGCGCCCAGTGGCTGCCCCCCGCGGCACAGTTGCTGGTCGCGCATCTGGCGGGGCTGGGACGCAGCTGACAGGGGCCGAAAACCGTGGCCCTGTCGCAACAGTTTGATACGCAACACTGTATTTTTCGCCACTAGCGCATGTGTGCTGTGCGTTCTGAGCTACTAAACTTGTAGCAAAATGGGTTCCGCGCTATAGTCTCAGCGCATCAGCGGGCCCGGTTGACGGCCACCCGCACTGAATCCAGATCCAACACTTGCGCGAGGAGAAGCGTCCATGAGCTCCAAAGAAAATGCTTCCATCAACCAGCTTTTCGAGAAACTTGAATGCCGCTATGCGCTGCGCGTGCTGTGGGCCCTGAAGGACGGCCACCCCCAGACGTTCCGCCTGCTGCAGGACAGCGTGGGTGGCATCACCCCCAACACGCTCAACACCCGCATCAAAGAGCTGCGCGAAGCCGGTTTTGTGGACCATGGCAGCGACGGCTACACCGTCACCCCCTCGGGCGCTGACCTGCTCAAGCGCCTGTCGGACGTGCAGGCCTTTGCCACCCGCTGGGTAGCAGGCCGCGCCAAGAAGGCCTGAGCCCCCTTCCCTCCCCCTGCTCGCCCTGCCCCGCAGGGAAAAGCCCCGCCGGACCTCCGCGCGGGGCTTTCGTTAAAATAGGGGTCAAAATAGCTTCAAGCGCAATCAAAACATGCGCCTGAAGCTATATTTTTAATAGCAAACAAGGAACTCCCATGGCACTGACCACCACTGCATCCGGCCTGCAATACGAAGACACCACCGTGGGCGAAGGCGCCGAAGCCACCAAGGGCCAAAACGTGTCGGTGCACTACACCGGCTGGCTGTACAACAACGGTGAGCAAGGTGCCAAGTTCGACTCCAGCCGCGACCGCAACGACCCTTTTGAATTTGCACTGGGCGCCGGCATGGTCATCAAGGGCTGGGACGAAGGCGTWSMMGGCATGAAGATCGGCGGCMAGCGCACGCTGATCATYCCCGCCGCCTTGGGCTATGGCGCACGCGGYGCRGGCGGCGTGATCCCCCCGAACGCCACGCTCAAGTTCGACGTGGAACTGCTCAAGGTGGGCCGCTGATCTCAGCCCCCTTCCGGTCTACATCGGCAAAACAAAAGCGGCCCTCGGGCCGCTTTTTTCATGCCCGCGCATCTTGCAAACGGGCTTTGGCTGGGGAGCCCTCAGACTCCTATCCATCAAGACCAGTCCGGAACCCCGGGGCCTCAATCAAACAGCGCCTTGTCCAGCCGCTCGAACTTGGCATCACCCACCGCCTCCCGGATTTTGGGGGCCAGTGCCGCCAGGTCTTCAAAACTGCCTGCGCCCTCCACCGCGAGGTTCAAGCGAAACCCGCGCAAGCCCAGCGCCGCCGTCAGCTCCGTGGCGATGGGATACGCCGCCTGGTAGCGCTCCATCGGCGAACGCCCCGAGCCTTCGACGGGCGACGCCACCGTGCCCAGATCGGTGGCGGGAGCTTCTGCCAGCGTGGCGGAGGCGAGGGATGCACTGGCAGCAACGGAGCCCACGACTGCAGCAGCCATCTGCCCCCCCACCGGCGCCAACAGCCCCTGGGCGATCATGGCCTGCACATCGTCCTGCGTGATGCCCATCGCCGCCGTGGCCGCCAAAATCTCCCCCGTGGTGCGCTTGCCGTCAAAAAGAATGAAGGCCGAGCGCTGGCGCGAGCTCAAGCTGCCGTGACGGTCCTTGAGTGCTTCCTGGCCTGCGGGGGTTTTGACGAGAACCATGAGTCTCCTAGTAGTGAGCAATGGTGGGGAATGCCGCAAGGCTATCACCTGCAAACCAGAATCCCATGTTTTGGCACCTCTGCAAATCGGGGTTTACACATAACCCCCGCGCAGTGCCAACCCCTCACATCTCCGAGCGAATGCGAGGCAGCGGCGGTGCAGGCCGGGTGATCCAGCTGACCACCAAGGTGACGAGCAGGCCACAGGGCACACCAAACACCCCGGCCGAAATGGGCTGGATGCCGAACCACAACCCATCGGCCAGCAGCCAGCGCGGCAGCACGTGCATGGCGGGCACATGCGACAGCATGTAGTACACCGTGATGGCAAGCCCGCCCAGCATGCCCGCCACCGCGCCTTGCCGCGTGGTGCCCCGCCAGAAGATGCCCAGCACCATCACCGGCACAAACGCCGACGCCGCCAGCGAGAAAGACGCCGACACCATGGGCAGGATTTCAGACGGCTTGAGCGCCGCCACAAACGCTGCCGACAAGGCCACGGCGAGCAGCGTGAACTTGGTCAGGATCACCCGCTGCTCGGGCGACGCCTGGCGGCGCGTGTCCTGAAAATACAGGTCGCGCACGAGCGCATTGCTGATGGTGAGCAGCAAGCCGTCGGCCGTGGACAGCGCCGCTGCCAAGCCCCCTGCCGCCACCAGGCCCGACACCACGTACGGCAGCCCGCCCAGTTCGGGCGTGGCCAGCATGATGAGGTCAGCCCCCAGACGGATCTCGCCAAACTGGATCAGGCCATCGCCGTTCACGTCTTCCACCGACAGCAGCGAGCTGTCCACCCGCGCCCACTGCGCCATCCAGGTGGGCAGGGCCTCAAAACTGCTGCCCACCAGGTTCTGCATGACCTCGAACTTCACCAGCACCGCCAGCGCGGGCGCACTGAGGTACAGCAGCGCAATGAAAAACAGCGACCAGCCCACCGACGCACGGGCCGCAGACACCGTGGGCGATGTGTAGTAGCGGGTCAGCAGGTGGGGCAGCCCGGCGGTGCCCACCATCAGGCAGAACATCAGCGCCAGAAAATTACGGCGCGTGAGCTCGTAGTCGCGTTGCTCCTCGGGGGTGCCGTGGGGGTCGCCGGCATAGGCCTGGCTGTGGGGCGGCAGCCCGCCCAAAGGACGCGCGCGCTCGTAGTTCTCGCGCATTTCGCGGGTCCAGCGCTCGCGGGCAGCTGCCGCATCGCGGGGCAGCGCCGCCAGCTCGCGGCTGGCGGAGACGATCAGGCCCACATCAGCGTTCTGCGCACGCAGGGCCCGGATGCGCTCACGGCCCTTTTCGCGTTCACGCTCCAGGGCCGCCTCCACATCCTGCAGGCGCGCTTCGAAGTCCTTGGCGCGCTGCAGGTAAGCCTGCACCACCTGGTGTTCGGCCGGGGAGTCGAGCAGCTGTGCCTCCAGGTCGGCAATCTTGCTGATCTGCGCGCCATATACCAATGGCGCCAGCGGGTTGCCCAGCTGCTTGTACGCCAGCCACGACACCGGGATCATGAACGCCAGCAGCAGCACGACATACTGCGCCACCTGCGTCCAGGTGATGGCCCGCATGCCGCCCAGGAACGAGCACAACAGCACCCCGCCCAGGCCCAGCATGATGCCGATCTCGAACTGCACGCCGGTGAGGCGCGACGCAATCAGCCCCACGCCGTAGATCTGCGCCACCACGTAAGTGAACGAGCACAACACGGCTGCCAGTGCGGCGATGACACGCGGCCAACGCCCGCCAAAACGCACATGGAAAAAATCGGGAATGGTGTACAGCCCCATGGCCCGCAGGTGCGGCGCAATCAGCATGGCGACCAGGCAGAAGCCCCCTGTCCACCCCAGCAGATAGGCCAAACCACCGGCCTGCCCCGGCGTGCCCGAAAAGCCCTGCAGGTACAGCGCGCCCGACAGGCTGATGAACGAGGCCGCACTCATCCAGTCGGCCGCCGTCGCCATGCCGTTGTACATGGGCGGAATGCGCCGCCCTGCCACGTAGTAGTCCTCAGGGTCCGTCGTGCGGCCGTACACGCCGATGCCGGCGTACACCATGACGGTGAGAAACAGAAAAATCGGGCCGATCCAGTGGCGCGACAGCCCCTGGTGCTCAGCCCAGGTCATCAGTGCCAGAAAGCCCAGCACCCCAGCCACGTACAGCGCCAGGATGCGGTGCAGCCGCCACAAATAGGCGCGGTCCGCCTCGGCGCTGCCTAGCTTGCGCTCAGCCATGGGCGCGGTCTTCTGCGGGAGGGGCGGAAAGCTCCAACGCCTCGCGTTGCTGCTGGTCCTGCCGCTCAAAGTGGTTCATGGCCCAGCCGTAGGCGACCACGATGGCGATGAACACCAGCACAGCGCCCTGCGCCGCAATCCAGTAGCCCAGAGGCCAGCCCCCCACCACCAGTACCTGCAGGTCGCGGGCGAAGTAGGTGGCCCCAAAAGACACCAGGGCCCACAGCAGGAGCAAACCTGCTTTGAGCCACAGGTGGCGCACGTCGTGCAAGTCGGGGGGAAACGGCCCCGCCATCTCGGCGTCGGCGGGGCGCGTAGCGGGCTGCTGCAACGGCATCACTGGCGCGGCATCACGGACGCGATGGCGGGTGGTGCAGTTGGCACATGGCAGCCCGGTCGGTGCGTCAGCCTGCCAGTTGCTGCCAGGTGGCAATCACGCTGTCGGGGTTGAGCGAAATTGACGAGATGCCCTCCGTGGCCAGCCACTGCGCAAAGTCAGGGTGGTCGCTGGGGCCCTGGCCGCAGATGCCGATGTACTTGCCCTGCGCCAGGCAGGCTTTGATGGCCTGGTGGATCAGTGCCTCGACAGCCGGGTCGCGTTCGTCAAAGTCCTGCGCCAGCAGCTCCAGGCCCGAGTCACGGTCCAGGCCCAGCGTGAGCTGGGTCAGGTCGTTGGAGCCGATGGAGAAGCCGTCGAAGAACTCCAGGAAACGCTCGGCCAGGATGGCGTTGCTGGGCACTTCGCACATCATGATGACCTTGAGGTCGTCCTTGCCACGCTGCAGTCCATGGCTGGCCAGCAGCTTGGTCACGCGTTCGGCCTGGCCCAGCGTGCGCACAAACGGCACCATCACCTGCACGTTCGTCAGGCCCATGTCGTTGCGCACGCGCTTGAGCGCCTCGCATTCCATCGCAAAGGCTTCGCCGAAGTCTTCGCTGATGTAGCGGGCCGCGCCACGGAAGCCCAGCATCGGGTTTTCTTCCTCGGGCTCGTAGCGGCTGCCGCCGATCAGCTTGCGGTATTCGTTGGACTTGAAGTCCGACAGGCGCACGATGACGGGCTTGGGCCAGAAGGCGGCCGCAATGGTGGCCACGCCTTCAGCGACCTTGTCCACATAGAACGCACGGGGTGACGCGTGGCCGCGCGCCACCGATTCCACGGCCTTCTTCAGGTCGGCGTCGATCTGGGGGTAGTCCAGGATCGCCTTGGGGTGCACGCCGATGTTGTTGTTGATGATGAACTCAAGCCGCGCCAGGCCCACGCCTTCGTTGGGCAGCTGGGCAAAGTCAAACGCCAGCTGGGGGTTGCCCACGTTCATCATGATCTTGGTCTTGATGGGAGGCATCGCGCCGCGCTGCACTTCGGTGACTTCGGTTTCGAGCAGGCCGTCGTAGATCTTGCCCGTGTCGCCCTCGGAGCAGCTCACGGTGACCAGCGTGCCGTCTTTCAGTCGCTCGGTCGCGTCGCCACAGCCCACCACGGCGGGAATGCCCAGCTCGCGCGCAATGATGGCGGCGTGGCACGTGCGGCCACCCCGGTTGGTGACGATGGCGCTGGCACGCTTCATCACGGGCTCCCAGTTGGGGTCCGTCATGTCGGTGACCAGCACATCGCCCGGCTGAACCTTGTCCATCTCGGAAATGTTGTGCACCAGGCGCACCGGGCCGGTGCCAATCTTCTGGCCGATGGCGCGGCCCTCGGCCAGCACGGTGCCCTGGCCCTTGAGCTTGTAGCGCAGCTCGGCCTGGCCCTTGGCCTGGCTCTTCACGGTTTCAGGSCGYGCCTGCAGGATGTAGAGCTGGCCGTCGGTGCCGTCCTTGCCCCACTCGATGTCCATSGGGCGGCCRTAGTGYTSYTCGATCACCAGCGCGTAGCGGGCCAGTTGCTCCACGTCGGCGTCGSTCAGCGARTAGCGGTTGCGCTGCTCGGTGGGCACATCAATGGTCTTGACGAGCTTGCCGCTGGCGGCCTTTTCCTCAGGCGTGGAGAACACCATCTGGATCAGCTTGCTGCCCAGGTTGCGGCGGATCAGCGCCTTCTTGCCTGCCTGGAGCATGGGCTTGTGCACGTAGAACTCATCGGGGTTCACGGCGCCCTGCACCACCGTCTCGCCCAGGCCGTAGCTGCTGGTGATGAASACCACGTCCTCRAAGCCSGAYTCGGTRTCGATGGTGAACATCACGCCGGCSGCGCCMAGGTCSGAGCGSACCATGCGCTGCACRCCSGCCGASAGSGCCACCACRTCGTGCKCGAAGCCCTTGTGCACRCGGTAGSWRATGGCGCGGTCGTTGTACAGCGACGCRAASACTTCCTTCATCTTGTGCATGACTTCGTCGATGCCCACCACGTTCAGGAAGGTTTCCTGCTGGCCGGCAAACGAAGCGTCGGGCAGGTCCTCTGCCGTGGCGGACGAGCGCACGGCAAACGAGGCGGCGGGATTGCCAGCGCTCAGCTTGGCAAATTCATCAGCAATGGCCTTTTGCAGGTCGGCTGGGAAGGGCTGGGCCTCAACCATGGCGCGAATCTCGGCACCGACCTGTGCGAGGGCGCGCACGTCCTCGGTATCCAGGCTTTTGAGCTTGGCGCTGATGCGGTCGGCCAGGCCGTCGTRGGCCAGGAACTSGCGGAACGCRTGSGCSGTGGTSGCRAAGCCCGTGGGCACSCGCACGCCCTGCGGCARYTGSGAGATCATYTCGCCGAGGCTGGCGTTYTTRCCGCCRACSGMCTCGACRTCGGTCATTCTCAGGTTTTCAAACGGTACGACCAGGGCGGTCGGGCTGAAAAGTGCAGACATGGGAAAGCTCCAGAAGTTGAAACCGGGTCTGCGCGCCTGCCCCCTGAGAGCGATGGGCGAGCGGCCATGCACAGGCTGCAGCTTTGTCGTTGTGGTTGTAGGCCGACGGTGTGCATGGTGAGAATTGGATAATTGTGACAATTGTAGGCCCGCGCATCTGGCAACGGGCTGACGCTTTCACGCGACTGACGCAAATCGGGGAATTGCCACTTCTTTGTGGTGTCCACCCCGCTGGCGCAAGCCGCATCCAAAAAAAGGGGCTCCATGCACTCGCGCACCGTATTTTTTGTCTCTGACGGCACCGGCATCACCGCCGAAACCTTCGGCAACGCCATCCTGGCCCAGTTCGAGATGAAGCCGCGCCATGTGCGCCTGCCCTTCATCGACACCGTGGACAAGGCGCACCAGGCGGTGCGGCAGATCAACCACACCGCAGAGGTCGAGGGTAAAAAGCCCATCGTTTTCACCACGCTGGTCAACATGGACGTGCTCAAGGTCATCCAGGAGGGCTGCAAGGGCATGCTGCTGGACATGTTCGGCACCTTTGTGCACCCGCTGGAGGAAGAGCTGGGCATCAAGTCGCACCACCGCGTGGGGCGCTTCAGCGACGTGAGCCGCAGCAAGGAATACACGGACCGCATTGAAGCCATCAACTTCAGCCTGGCCCATGACGACGGCCAGAGCAACCGCGACCTGGCGGGGGCCGATGTGATTCTGGTGGGCGTGAGCCGCAGCGGCAAAACCCCTACCAGCCTGTACTTGGCCATGCAATGTGGCCTGAAAGCCGCCAACTACCCCCTGATCCCCGAGGATTTCGAGCGCCGCCAGCTGCCCCCGGCCCTGGTGCCGTTTCGCAGCAAGATCTTTGGCCTGACCATCAGCCCCGACCGCCTGGCCGAGATCCGCGCCGAGCGTCGCCCCAACTCCAAATACGCCAGCATCGAAAACTGCCGCGCCGAAGTGGCCGAGGCCGAAGCGATGATGCGCCGCGCGGGCATCCGGTGGCTGTCCACCACCACCAAATCGATTGAAGAGATTGCGACGACCATCCTGCAGGAGGTGCGGCCGGAGCGGCTGGTGTATTGAACAGCGTAGGGTGACAACGCTGCCACCAACCGACAGCCACCAACCCCTCGGAGGGGCGATCAGAATGTTGAATAAAAACCCGGCCTACCGCTTCACTTACAAGAAAAGCAAGCTACAGATAACATAGCAATTTCTAAGAGAGCCAACGGCGCAACCTGGTGTGCGCCGCTGGCTCGCCCCACAGATCACGGTAACCCACCGCCAACGGTACCGTCGCCCCCAAACAGCTCAAACACCATCCCGCGCAGCCACTGATTGACGGGTTCGCGGTGCACCTTGGCGTGCCAAAACACGCTGATGGGCGCGTCAGGCAGTTTGACGGGGTGCGTGCGCACCACCAGGCCAAAGGGCTCGACCAGCTTGAGCGCCAGCCGCTCGGGCACAGTCGCCACCAGCGCCGTGCTTTGGAGGATGTGGCCCACGCTCACAAAGTGCGGCACGCTCAGCCGCACCAGGCGGTCGATGCCGGCCTTCTGGATCAGCTCGTCCACCTTGCCGTGCCCCGTGCCTGCGGACACGATCACCAGGTGCTCAGCCGCTTTGTAGTCCGACAGCAGCAGCTTGGGCCGGTCCAGCGCATGGCCCTTGCGGAACAGACACACATAACGCTGGCGGAACAAGCGCCGTTGGAAAAATCCCGCTTTCAGCTGCGGCAGCAGGCCGATGGCCAGGTCCACCTTGCCAGCCTCCATGTCTTCGCGCAGATGGGCCGCGTTGTTGCGCACGGTGTTCAGCGTGACGCCAGGTGCCTCCCGCCCCAGGCGCTCCAGCAGCGCGGGCAAAAAGACGATCTCGCCAATGTCTGTCATGCCGATGGTGATGGTGCGCTTGAGCGTTGCGGGCGTGAACTGTGTGCGCTGGTTCAGCCCGCTGTGGATCATGCCCAGCGCATAGCCCACGGACTCGCCCAGTTGCTCGGCAAAAGGCGTGGGCACCATGCCGCCCGAGGTGCGCAAGAAAAGCTCGTCGCCAAAAATGCGCCGCAGCTTGGCCAGCGCATTGCTGACCGCAGGCTGCGTCAGCCCCAGGTTGTCGGCCACCTTCGACACGCGCCGTTCGACCATGAGTTGCTGAAACAGCACCAGCAGGTTCAGGTCGATATCCGATAGCTCCATCGCCACACTCCATCAGCTCGGGTGATATGAAGTGGCGATGGTATTGCAGCCAGTGATTTGCAGGCGCAATTCTGGGCACAATCGCCCGCATGACCTTGAACGCAGCCCGCCATGGACATCCTCGTTCAGCCGCTTAACCGCGTGATCCGCGCCGAGCCCGGCGTGAACCTGCTCGACGCCCTGCGCGCGGCGCAGGTTCCGATGTCGTATTCGTGCCTTTCTGGCCGCTGCGGCATTTGCCGTTGCCGGGTGCTGTCGGGTGAGGTGCTCGATGGCGGGCGCGAGCAGCAGCGCCCGCTGGACGGCGTGGACGGTGCCGTGCTGGCCTGCCAGACCTATGTGACCGAGCCCTGCACCATCGAAGTACCCGCCCCCGGCGAAGCCGTGGTGCACCGTGCGCGCGTGGCCAAGGCCACCGTGGTGGCCATCGAGCCACTGGCGGCAGACATCCGGCGCCTGCTGCTCAAGGTGGCAAAACCGATTGCGTTTTCACCAGGCCAGTACGTGCAGTTGGGGTTCACGCCGACGCATGTGCGCCCCTACTCCATGGCAAACCTGCCGGGCGAACCACTGCTGGAGTTTCATGTGCAACTCATGCCCCAGGGCCGGGTCAGCGGCTACATTGCCGGGCAGCTGAAGGTGGGGGACAAGGTCAAGGTCAGCGGGCCGCTGGGTGCGGCGTATCTGCGCCAACAGCACACGGGGCCCGTGCTGTGCGTGGCTGGGGGCACCGGGCTGGCGTCGGTGCTGTCGGTGGTGCGCGGCGCGGTGGCTGCGGGCATGCGCAACCCCATTCACCTGTACTTCGGCCTGCGCTCGCCGCGCGAGCTGTATGGCCTGGCATGGCTGGACCATCTGCGCAGCGTGCACCCTGCCCTGCAGGTGCATGTGGTGGTGGCCTCGGGCGCCGACTCTGCCACGCAGCGGCGCGGGCTGGTGACCCAGGCCATCGAGCAGGACCATGCGAGCCTGCAAGGCTGGCAGGCGTACCTGTGCGGATCGCCGCCGATGGTGGAAACCACCACGCTGCTGGCGCTGGGCAAAGGCCTGGAGGCGGCTCACCTCCATGCCGAGGCTTTTTACATGCAGGGCGACTGATTCCGTCTCCAAATCATCCGTGTCGTTGTTGCTTCGCCTTGCCGTGCTACAGCACTGTCTGCAGCTTCGCGCCTAGACACGAATGATTTGGAAACGGAATGAGGTTCGTGGAGTCTTCTGAATCCACTTGAACCGCTCACTCAGCGCGGTCGAAGCGCCGCGAGGGGCTTCGACAGGCTCAGCCCGCATCCGGCTGCGCGCTGGGCGCCGCCTTGCGGAACGCTTCCAGTTGCGCGCAGGCCGCGTCCACCGCCTGCACCAGCGGCCAGCGCGCCAGGTCCACCTTGAAGCGGCGCGCGCTCTCCACCTGCGGAACCAGRTACACATCGGCCAGCGTGGGGGTGCTGCCAAAGCAGAAGTCACCGCGCTGCGGGTCCTTCGACAGCAGCGCCTCGATGGCATCAAAACCCGCGCTGATCCAGGTGCCGCACCAGTCGTTCACCGCCGCCTCGTCGGCACCAAAGCGGTGACGCAGCGCCTCCAGAATGCGGCGGTTGTTAATGGGATGGACGTCGCAGCCCACGATGGCGGCCAGGGCACGCACCTGGGCGCGATCGCCTGCATCGCCGGGCAGCAGCGGTGGGGTGGGATAGCGCTCTTCGAGCCACTCGATGATGGCGGGCGACTGGATCATCAGGCGCTCATCGGCCTCCAGCACGGGCACGAACTGCTGCGGGTTGATGGCCTTGAAGGCATCTCCCAGATGCTCCTCACGCCGCAAGTCGACCGCAATCTGCTCGTAGGCCAGCCCCTTGAGATTGAGCGCGATGCGCAAGCGGTGGGAGGTTCCGCTGCGGAAGAAGGAATAGAGCTTCATGGTCAGTCTCTGTGTCAGTCCCTGTGTCAGTCCAGGGCAATCTTGGCGCGCTTGACGACTTCACCAAACGTGCGCGAATCGCGTTCGATGGCCTTGGTGAGTTCGGCGGGCGGGCCAATGTAGGGCTCAAACCCGAAGGTCGCCAGGCGCTCCTTGACCTCTGAAGTGGCCAGCACCTTGCCCACGTCGGCATTGATCTTCTCGATGGCGGCCTTCGGCGTGCCAGCAGGCGCGAACAGGCCCACCCAGGTCTTCACTTCAAACCCGGCCGGGCCGCCCGCTTCGCCCATGGTCGGAATGTCGGTGAAGCCCGCCAGACGCTGGGGTGCGGCCAGCGCCAGAAATTTCACCTTCTTGGCCTGGAACATCGGCCCGGCCGTCGCTGCCGTGCCAAACGCCCACTTGATGTCGCCTGTGGCCACAGAGGTGTAGACGCTGCCCATGTCCTTGTACGGCACATGCATCATCTTTGTGCCCGTTGCTGCCTCCAGACTTGCCGCGCCCACATGGGCCACGCTGCCGATGCCCCAGGAGCCGTAGGTGATGTCGCCCGGCGCCGCCTTGGCCGCCTTGATCAAATCGCCCACATCCTTCCAGGGCGAGTTGGCCGCCACCACCACAAAGAAGTTCGTGAAATACACCGGAGCGACGGGCTCGAAATCTTTGATCGGGTCATAGGGCAGTTGCTTGAACACATGCGGCTGCAGGGCCATGTGCGTGTTGTCCACCTGCAGCAGCGTGTAGCCATCTGGCGCAGCGCGCTTGGCATCGCCGATGGCGATGAAACCGTTGGCACCCGGCTTGTTGTCAATGACGAGTTGCTGCCCCCAATTGCGCGACAAGCGCTCGCTGAGGATGCGCATCACCGCATCGGGGCCGCTGCCGGGCGAATACGGCGCGACGGAGCGAACGGGTTTGGCGGGGAAGGTCTGCGCCACGGCGTCGGGCACGCTCGCGGCGGCAACAAGGGCCAGCGCGCAGAGCGCCAGGGCAGGTCTCAAAATCTGTGAACGAATGGCGGTCAGCATGGGGGGGGTGTCTCCTTGGTTTTATGAAAGCCGAATCCGGCTGGTGAGTGATGGATCAAACAGTGACTTGCGCACGGTGGCTGTGCAGCGCCTCAAAAATCGGCGCATCGCTGAAGCGGAACAGGTCGAGCGCGCCAGCGGCCGATGCCTGGGCCGAGAACGGCTGCCACGACGGCACCACAAACAAGTCGCCCCGCGCCACCTGCCAGGTGCACTCACCCACCGTGACAGTGCCGCTGCCGTCAAACACCTGGAACACGGACGAACCCACCTCGCGGTGCACCCGCGTCGCGCCGCCCGCGCGCACGCGGTGCATTTCGGTCCGCATGGTGGGCAGCACATCGGCGCCGGTGGTGGGGTTGGTAAAGCGCACCGCTGCATGCCCGGGGCTCAGCGTGCCCGCCTGGCCTTCGTCTTCCAGCGCCAGCTGATCGGCCAGCGCACAGTCGGTGTCCACCCAGCGGTAGGCCAGCAGGGGCGTGGCGGGCTGCGCCTGCACCATCGATACCGGGCGCAGGCCAGGGTGGCCCCACAGCCTTTCGGAGTACGAGCGCTCGGCGGTGGTGCGCTCGGCGGGCGGGAGCTTCTCGCGCCCCACTTCGAAGAACTGGCTCTCGGTGTAGTACGAGAACGGAATGTCCAGGCCGTCGATCCAGGCCATGGGCTCGGTGGCAGCGTTGTGGTGGGCATGCCAGTTCCAGCCGGCCTGGGGCAGAAAGTCGCCCCGCGACATGCGCACGGCATCGCCATTCACCACGGTCCACACGCCCTCGCCTTCCACCACAAAACGAAACGCGTGCTGCGTGTGCCGGTGCTCGGGGGCGTCTTCGCCGGGCATCAGGTACTGAATGGCGGCCCACAGCGTGGGCGTGGCAAAGGGGCGCCCACCCAGCGCCGGGTTGGCCAGCGCAATCGCACGGCGCTCCCCGCCACGGCCCACAGGCACGATGGCGCCCGCCTGTGCGGCCAGGGCCTTCAAGCGGTCCCAGCGCCACAGGTGCGGCACGGCCTTGGATTGGGGCTGGCGGGGCATCAGGTCGCCAATCTGCGTCCACAGCGGCACCAGCAGCTCTTGCTCAAAGCCCCGGTACAGCTGCTCCAATTCGGGCGTCGGATCGGGCTGGCCCTTGCCCGCAACGGCGTGCAGCCGCACGGGGGACGGCGTGAGGTCGGTGGTCATGGTGGGGTTGTCTCCTGGATGTGGTTTTTCTTATTCCGCCGGGCCAACGTGGAGCACAATGCTGCCCACGCCTTCAATGTGGCCTTCAATGCGGTCGCCTGCCAACACGGGGCCTACGCCCTCGGGCGTGCCGGTAAAGATCAGGTCACCCGGCTGCAGGTGGTAGAACTTGGACAGGTCGGCAATCAGCTCGGAGATGTTCCAGATCAGCTTGGACAGGTCGGACTTCTGGCGCACGGTGCAGTTGACCGACAGCTCCAGGTTGCCCTGGCCCAGCACCACCTGCGGCATGGGCACGATCTCGGAGACCACGGAGGACTGCTCCACATCCTTGCCCAGGTCCCAAGGCCGGCCCTTGTCACGCGCCACCAGTTGCAGGTCGCGGCGCGTCATGTCCAGGCCACAGGCATAGCCGTAGATGAGGCTGGGCGCATCCGCCTCGCTCACACGAAAACCGGGCGCACCAATGGCCAGCACCAGTTCCATTTCGTGGTGGTAGTTCTGTGTGCCGGGTGGGTAGGCCACGGTCGCGCCAGACTCGACCAGCGTGGACGGCGCCTTGGTGAAATAGAACGGCACCTCCACCGCCTTGTCCACCGGGCGCCCCATCTCAACCGCATGCGCGTGGTAGTTGCGGCCCACAAAGAACAGCCGGTGGATGGGCAGGCGCTCGCTGCTGCCACGCACAGGCAGCGAATAGACGGGGGGCGGGGTCCAGAGGTAAGTGGTTGACGTGGTTGCGGTCATCGGTGGTTTCCTTAGCGAGTTGTCGTGTTCGGTTTCTTGTGAGTTTTGGTGGGGATGCATGCCTCGGTGCTGCGCGGCATCAAGCYGGGTTCACAGCTTTGCCATCGGCGTGTTCAGGTCGGCCAGCCGCTCGGCATCCACCGGCTTGCGCTGCTCGATCAGCCTGCGGGCAAAGCGCAGGTCACGCGCTGCGTTGGCCCCTACGGCGGCCTGCACCACATCGCCCGCTAGGTAAAACAACACAAAGCTGCCGCTGGCCGGGTCGCCGCGCTGCACCACGCGGTGCGCAGGCGTGGGCATGCCGTAGATCTGCAGGTTCATGCCGTACTGGTCGGACCAGAACCACGGCAGCGGCTGGTAGTCCACGGCCTGACCCAGGGCCGAGCGCGCGGCGGCCATGCCTTGCTCCTGCGCGTTCTGCCACGATTCAAGCCGCAGGCTGCGGCCTGCCCAGGGGCTGGGCGCCACGGCCACATCGCCCGCAGCCAGAATGTCGGGGTCGGACGTGCGGCACTGGGCATCTACCCGCACGCCGCCATCGCAAGCCAGGCCCGCCTCGCGCGCCAGTTCGTCGTTGGGCACCAGGCCAACGCCCAGCACAATGGTGTCGCACGCCAGCGCGCTGCCATCGGCCAGCAAGACCTCCGAGCGGCTATCTGCGCCGTCTGCACCATCTGCAGCGTGGGCAAAGCCCCGCACCCCCGCGCCCAGCAGCACGCGCACGCCCTGGGCGCGGTGCAGCGCCAACAGATACGCCGACACCTCGGCGGGCACGGTGCGCTCGCACAAGCGGCTTTGCGTCTCCACCACCACCACCTCCGCGCCCTGCTGGCGTGCGGTGGCCGCTACCTCCAGGCCGATCCAGCCACCGCCCACCACCACCACGCTGCGGCCAGGCCGAAGGGCCGGGGCCAGCGCCTGCGCATCTTCAATGGTGCGCAGCGTGTGCAGCGGCACCTGGTCTGCCCCCGGCAAGGCAAGCCACCGGGCGCGCCCGCCGGTGCACAGGATGAGCTTGTCGTAGGGCTGCGCGGTGCCATCCGACAGCAGCACCTGCTTGGCCGCGCGGTCAATGCGATGCACCTGCACACCGGGCCGCCATTGCACCGCCAGGGCGTCAAAGGCCTCGGGCTTCATGAGGCGCGTGGTCTCTGGCGCGGCTGCGCCCGATAGCACCGTCTTCGACAGCGGTGGCCTCTCGTGCGGCGGGTGGGCTTCTTCACCGATCAGCACAATCTGGCCCGCAAAGCCTTCACTGCGCAGCGTTTGCGCGGCCCAGCCACCCGCTTGGCCCGCACCGACGATCACGATGGTGTGGGCCGGGTGGGCGTTTGCGCCTTCATACGGCAATGCAGCGGCCTCGACCTCAGGTCGTTCGGCAGTCATGGGGGTCTCCTTGAGAGGGGTTGCTGCGCTCAGCTTCTCAGTCCAGGGCCAGCCACACTCGGCCGCCCTCGATCTTCACGGGGTAGCTGCGCAGCGGCTCGGTCACTGGCGCACAGGTGGGCTGGCCTGATCGCACATCAAACTTGCCCTGGTGCAGCGGGCATTCGATCTCGTGCCCTTCCAGAAACCCATCGCACAGGCGCGCATGGCCATGGGTGCAGATGTTGTCGGTGGCAAACACCTCGCCGCCCACGCCATACAGCGCAATGTCGCGCCCGGCCACGGCCAGGCCGATCACGTCATCCTGCGGCACATCGCCGTGCGCGGCGGCGTCAATCCAGTTGGTTGTCATCGTCGTCATGGCGGCTCCTCAGATGGGGTAGATCAGCGAGTTGGGGATCATCTCGCTGTCGTAGACGACCAGGCGCGATGCGAACTTCAGCCCCTCGGGCGTGGGCACCACTTCATCGAGCGTGCGCCCCACGTTGAACACCGTCGATYCCTTCGACAGGCGCGTGCGCAGCACCGCATAGTTGGCCTCGCAGTGGATGCAGCCATCTGCATCCACCTTATGCACCAGCGGCGCACCCACCACRTGGCGCTGGTAGTAGGGGTCGTGGAACAGSGTCTCGYGGATGCCGTAGACGCGGTCYTTCAGCATGCCCTTGCTSTCRAACGMCAGCGTGGCCAGCGGRAASCCGCGYTCGTGGTTYTCGCGCGGCTGCAGCTTGTACACGCAGTGGTCGATGAAAAACTCAGGCCACGCCTCCCAGTCCGCCGCGTCAAGTGCGCGGGCGTAGCAGGCGTAGAGCTGGTTCAGTTCGAAGTAGGTCTGGAAGTCCATCATGGTCAAGCCTCCGCCTCCATCACCTTGCGCCAGTATTCGTACATGCCCCGGATCAGCGTCTCGGTCACCATGTGGTCCGTGTCGCCCACCTCACGCCCGCCCAGCTCGGCCAGCGTGCGGTGCGCGGGCTTGGTCTCAAAGCCCTCTTGCGACCACTCGATCACCTCTCCATCGTCGGCCGACACAAAGCCCGCCGGGCCGAACAGATTGGCCTGGCGCAGGCGGCGCTGTGTCATCTCCTCGCTGTCGTCCTCAAAACCGAAGTGCGTCCACACAAAATCAAAAGCGCCCTTGCCATCGGGCTGGATGTGGCGCGTGGACACGCTGTTGACCTGCTGCTGRAAGATCACGCTSGGGAACACGGTCATCATCACCGCCGTGGGCACCGACGCCCCCGCGCTCGGCGCCGCAGCGCCCTCCCCGCTGGCTGCCGGGGCCGGCCCCGCCCACCAGTCCTCCTGCGCAATGTCCAAAAAGCGCGGGTCGTTCAGCTCCATGCCCGCCTTGAAGCTGGACACCTGCGTCACATCGGCCGCCTTGCCCGCCGCGCCGCGTGTGGACACCATGGCCGCGTGGCGGTGCTGCGCATCCATCAGCAGTTGCGACTTGTTGTCYGCRCGCCAGAGSCCRAAGGTRACGAACCASGTGTGCAGCAGGCCSGGGTGGTASGGGTCCTTGATGTTCTCYTGCATCAGCTTCCAGTTGCCSGGAATGCGCTGGCGGTTGTAGCCSAGGATGGTGAGCTTGCGGCCATTGAACAGCCGGTCAAAGTAGCCCAGGATGGTGGGGCCCAGAAACTCCTCCAGCGGCTCCACGCTGTGGTCAAACGACGCAAACACCACGCCGCCACGGGTAGCCACCCTGAGCTTGGTCAGCCCATGCTCTGCCGGGTTGAAGTCCGCTGGCATGCCGCCATTGACCTTGCCATCCTGCTTCACGCCACGCCGAAACGGCACACCCTGCAAGTCGCCCGACAGGGTGTAGTTCCACTGGTGGTACGGGCAGGTCAGGCTCTCGCGGTTGCCATGCCGCTCGCGGCAAAACGCCATGCCCCGGTGGGCGCAGACGTTTTCCACCACATGGATCGAAGCATCCTTGTCACGCACCAGCAGCACCGAGCGCTCGCCAATCACCGTGCGCTTGAAATCCCCCGTGTTGGGAATCTCCGCCTCCAGGCCGACATAACACCAGTGCCCGTTGTAGAACAAACGGTCCAGCTCCTTGCGGTACAGCGCCTCATCGGTATAGGCCTGAAAGGGAATGCGGCTGGTGCCGTCCGTCTCCCAGCGGATCTGCTGCGGGAACACGGTCACGGGGCATTCATGCATGGGCGTCTCCTTTGTTTTTTGTCATCGCGAGTCAATCAGTCGATCTATCAATTCATCCGTCTTTCGGTGCCGGTGCGGATGCACCCAGCGCCTGGGGACCGATCATTCGCGCTGCAGCAATATCAGTCAATGGAACGCTGGTGATGTTTCACATCACTGAGGTGAATATGACTCTGACGGAGGAACAGGAGATTGCTGGGTCATTTGGCGATGCAAGGCGCGCAGGGCCGCGCCGCACGCAGGTTGCGTGAGCGGGACAAACGGGAGCGGGTACTGGGGGCGGTCGGCCGAGAACCATCTACCGATGGGTCTGGGCCGGGCGGACGGCCTACGTAGCAGGAAGCCATTGGGAACAATGCTCAGCCGATGGGGGCTGGGCTATGCGCGGCATTTCAGATTAGCTCAGATCAGCAGGGGCGACTTGAAGTCGGCTTTGCAGCGATTGCCGCTCTTCGCCCCCCGGCCGAGTAACGTTGACAGGCACCAAGCGGTCGCAGACGGCGTCGACCGTGTGCATCATGAAGATCGCCACCTCGCTGAGGGTGACATACCATCTTCAAGCCGGAACAAAAAGGTCAACTCTCTCCGGCGACACCGCAATCAAAGGAGGTAGATGGTGACGATTCTTCAAGAAATTCATGCTTGGTCGAAGGGCCTCCCCGCCTGGCAGCAAGACGCCATCGCACGCATCTACGCGAGCCGCGATTTGAGCGCTGAGGTAGTTGGAGATCTGTACGCCCTCGCCAAGAGCGAGGTAGGAATCGAAGACCCGGAGCATCGCCAACCCAAAGCACTAAACGATGCGCAGGTGGCAGCCCCTTCCGACCCGGCCCGACTCGTGCAACTGCTTGCGATCAAGGAACTTGCAAACGTAAATGCCTTGGCTTCGGGAGGCAGTCTCCCCATCGCAGAAGCTGGCTTAACGGTCATCTACGGTGAGAATGGGGCCGGCAAGTCGGGTTACTCAAGAATCCTCAAGCACGCCTGCCGTGCACGCGATCAGCGCGAGACCATTCTTCCCGACGCGAAGCTGGATCCAGCCAAGGCTGGGAAACCCTCGGCAAAGTTTGACGTAACCATCGATGGAGCCAAGTCTGAACTGGCGTGGACAGTTGGCAGCACTCCTCCGGAGCCGCTATCGGAGATCGCCATCTTCGACACCCACTGCGCCAGGGCGTATATCGACAATCATGGTGACTTCGCATATCGCCCCTATGGCCTAGACATCCTGGAAGGCTTGGTGGGGCTCTGCGGGAAGCTGCGAGTCCTGGCCACGCAGGAGAAGGCAGCCAACGCGCCTACCAATGCACCATACGCCGCCATTGCAACGCAACAAACATCGGTGGGGCGGGCCTTGCTTGCCATTCCAGGTGCGACCAAAGCCGTCGACATTGAAGCTCTCGCCACACTTTCCGAGGCTGAAATCGCACGGCTGGAGTTGCTGACCAAAACCCTATCTGAGACGGATCCCAAGCAGAAGGCACAGGCCTTGAAGCAGCGGGCGGGGCGATTGCAGGAGCTAAAGGGGCGCATTGATCTCGCCATGTCTCTGATCGACAGCGCCAAGATCGCAGCTCTGCGGACACTGATTGATAAGTCTAGAGCAGCCAAGGCAGCAGCCGATCTCGCAGCCGCCGACTTTAGGGCGAAGGACGGGCAGTTGCCTGGAACAGGTGGCGAGGAATGGAAGGCTCTGTTCGAGTCCGCCAGAGCTTTCGCAAGGACTTCGCATCCTGATCACCAAATAGGCCAACTCCCCGAGGGCGAATCCTGCCCGCTGTGCCAAAACGTATTGGGCACTGAAGGCTCAGCGAGGATGTCGCGCTTTGACGCTTTTATTCAGCAGGATTCCGAAGCGCAGGCCAAGAGGACTCGAACCGAGGCCGAAGCAGCCTATAGGACTTTGCAGGCAGCCAACTTGAACTTGCTGATCGGGGCAGCCCTTGCCGAGGAGTTGAAGGAGATCGATGCGGCCCTTGCCGATCAGTGCTCAGTTCTGCAAACCTGCCTCACCACCCGCCAGCGACAGACCATGGAAGCTTCCGCAGGAAAGTTTGCTTGGGAGCAGGTTCAGCCCATGGCCGACGACCCTCGCGGCAATCTGGAGGCGCATGCCACCAGCCTGATCGAACAGGCCACGGCCCTTGAGGCCACCGCCGATGAGAAGGCGAAGGCCGCCATGACGCAGGAAAAGCTGGAGCTGGATGCCCGCAAGCGCCTCGCCGAAATCAAAGCGGCGGTGCTAGACGCAATCGCTAAACACGATCTTTGTGCGAAGCTGCAAGCGTGCATTGACGCAATGGATACGCGCGCGATATCCCGCAAATCGACGGAGCTCTCGCGGACTATGGCCAGCCAAGAACTCGCCGATGCGCTCAATGCTGAGCTTCGCTGCCTCAAAGTCCATGAGCTGTATATCGGCATGAAGCCCGAGTCCCCAGGTGGCAAAACTCAATTCAAGCTGACGCTGCAGCTTCCCGGAGGTGGCGCGCCATCCGCAGTCCTAAGCGAAGGTGAGCAACGCGCGATCGCCATCGCTTCCTTCTTGGCGGAAATCAAACTGGGAAAGGGCAAAGGAGGCATTGTCTTTGACGACCCCGTCTCCTCACTTGACCATCGACGCCGTTGGGAGGTGGCAGACCGCCTCGCGCAGGAATCCAAAGTCAGGCAGGTGATCATCTTTACCCACGACATCTACTTCCTCGCAATCTTGGAACAGAAGGCTGAGGCCGTCGGYGCATCGCTAGCCAAGAACTACATCCGAAGGACTGCCAACGGCTTTRGCGTCCACTCCCAAAGCCTCCCGTTCGATGTCGAAGGAACCAAGGCACGTGTGGGTCAATTGCGGCAAATGCAGGTTGACGCCCAGCGAGCCAAGAAAGACGGAGATGATGACCGCCATCGAATGCTAACGACCACGGCCTACGGAAGACTGCGCCTAGCCTGGGAGCGTTGCGTCGAAGAGGTACTGTTCAATGGCGTTCTCCAACGCTTTGGCGAAGGCGTGTCTACGCAAAAACTCAAAGCCGTTGTAGTGACTGACGATGACTACAAACAGATCGAAGCCGGCATGTCGAAGAGCTCGAAGTTCGAGCACGATGCGGCAAGCCCAGTTGGACGCCTTCCGATTCCGGATCCTGAAGAACTCTTGGCAGACATCGAAAGCCTTGAAACTTTCCGCGTAGCTGTGGACAAACGTAATCGGCAAGGAATCCCAGCGCGGGCATGAGCAAGTCAGTCCAGAGGCGCGATGTATACATGGCCTCACTGAGCATCAGACCAAGTACCGACTCAGTGCAGGCTCGTATTGAGTGGGGCAGGAGGCACGCGGCAAGGAGGCCAGACACTCCGTCACCCAAAAACCTAGCCATTCCCACCCACAGAAGCCCAGCACCAACCATTCCACTACAAATTTAATAGCTATAAGCGCAATACAGACAGGCGGTAGAGCCCAATTTTCTTCAAATTTCAGCACACCGCACCACTGAAACCACGCACGCACCGATCTCGCCGGTGCTCAAGGCGCACTGCCACTGAGACAGGCCAAACACCACCACGCCAGCAAAAGCAAGCGCGGCGGCGCGTAACGCGCTCTATCTACGGCTGCGGCTTACTTCACCGCAAACCGCACATTCGCCGCCTTCTTGCCCGGCAGCGTCACCAGCGCCACCACCTTGGTGCCTGCTGCGACCTTGAAGATGCCTTTGGTTTCGAGCCTGCCCTCGCCTGCCGGTACAAGCACAGCCTCGGATTTTTCGGTGCCGTTGAGCAGGGTGAGCTTGGCGCTCACGCCCTCCGTCTTGGCGGGTTTGCCGTGGTCGCGCAGGTGCAGGGTGATGGTGTCGGGCTTGGCGACGAGTTCGTAGTCCATGTCGTTGGCTTCGGCCACGATGCCGCCGTGTTGGGGCTTGTGGTCGTGGCCTGCGCCGTGGTCGCCAGCTGCATGGGCGGCGGTGGTGGCCACAGCTGCGAGGGCCAGGGCGGCGAAAAGTTGGCGGGTGGTTTTCATGAGAGTCCTTTCAAAGGGTGAATGAAAAAGCAAACGAACAAATAAAGAGAACAAAAACAAAACAAGAAAGGCTCAGAACGCCTCGGCGTTCTTGTCGTCCAGCAGGCGTTCGGCGTCTTTGCGGCCAAACAGCCAGAACAGGGCCGGGGTGAGGAAGGTGTCGAGCAGCGTGGAGCTAATGAGGCCGCTGAAGATGACCACGGCCACCGGGTGCAGGATTTCGGTGCCGGGGCGTTCGGCCTCCAGCAGCAGCGGGGCCAGGGCGAAGGCCGTGACCAGGGCGGTCATCAGCACGGGGCTCAGGCGCTCCAGCGAGCCGCGCACGATCATGGCGGTGTCAAAGCGCTCACCCTCCACGCGCATCAGGTTGAGGTAGTGGCTCACCTTCAAAATGCCGTTGCGCACCGAGATGCCCGCCAGCGTGATGAAGCCGATCAGCGCCGCCACTGACAGCGGCTGACCCGACACCCACAGCCCCAGCACCGCGCCCACCAGCGCCAGCGGGATGTTGGCCATGATGAGGGCCGACAGCGTGGCCGAGCGGTAGCGCGTGTACAGCACCACAAACATCAGCACCAGCGAGACGATGGCCAGCAGGCCCACCAGGCGGCTGGCTTCTTCCTGCGCCTGGAACTGGCCGCCCAGGGTGATGAAGTAGCCCTCGGGCAGGCGCGTGTCGCCCACGGCCTGGCGGATGTCGGCCACCACGTCGGACAGCGCCCTGCCCTGCGCGTTGGCCGAGAGCACGATGCGGCGCTTGCCGTCGTCGCGGCTGATCTGGTTGGGGCCGTCGCCCTCTTCGATGGTGGCCAGGCGCGACAGGGGCACGGGGCCACGCGGCGTGTCGATG
>NZ_JBGFFF010000073.1:0-24393 GCF_056175785.1 Acidovorax sp. LjRoot204 | reverse complement strand
GTCGATGAGCACGCGCGCCAGGCCGTCGATGGAGCGTGCGCTGTCGGGCAGGCGCACCACCAGCGCAAAGCGGCGGCTGCCTTCCACCACCTGGGCGACTTTTTCGCCCTCCACCAGCGTCTGCAGCGCGGCCAGCACCTGGGGTGCGGGCACGCCCATTTGGGCAGCGGCGGCGTAGTCCACGCGCACGGTGATCTGCGGCGCCAGCACCTGCTTTTCCACTTCCAGGTCGGCCAGGCCGGGGATGCCCGCCAGCCGCGCGCGCAGGGCCTCGGCCTGGCCGCGCAGGGTGTCCAGGTCGTCGCCAAAGAGCTTGATGGCGATTTGCGAGCGCACGCCCGAGAGCATGTGGTCGATGCGGTGCGAGATGGGCTGGCCGATGGCAATGGCGGCGGGCAAATGCGCCAGGCGGCTGCGGATGTCGGCCTGCACCTCGGCCATGCTGCGCTTGAGCTCCGCCGCTGGCAGCAGGCCCACGTCCAGCTCGCTCACGTGCACGCCTTCGGCATGCTCGTCCAGCTCGGCGCGGCCGCTGCGCCGGCCCACGTGCGTGACCTCGGGCACCTGGCGCACCAGCACCTCGGCCTGGCGGGCCAGCGCGCTCGATTCGGCCAGCGTGACGCCGGGGTTGAGTCGCATGCCGACGAGCAGCGTGCCTTCGTTGAACGGCGGCAGAAAGGTGGTGGGGAAGAACGGCACCGCCGCTGCCGACAGCGCCACCGCCACTGCGCTCACGGCCAGGGCCGTGCGTGGGCGCGCCAGCACGGCCGAGAGCCCATTGCGGTAGCGCGCCTTGAGCCAGGCCACCACGCGGGTGTCGCCATGATCGAGGTTCTTCATGCGCGGCAGGAGGTAGAAGGCCAGCACCGGCGTGACGGTGACCGACACCAAGAGCGAGGCCAGCGTGGACACGATGAACGCAATGCCCAGCGGCACAAACAGCCGCCCCTCAATGCCCGGCAGTGCAAACAGCGGCAAGAACACCAGCACGATGATGGCCGTGGCATACAGGATGCCCGAGCGCACTTCCATGGACGCGAGCTTGACCACCTCGATGGGGTGCAGGCGGTGGTGGGGGTGTTTGGCGCGGTCCATCTTCAAGCGGCGCAGCACGTTCTCCACGTCCACCACCGCGTCGTCCACCAGGCCGCCAATGGCAATGGCCAGGCCGCCCAGCGTCATGGTGTTGATGGACAGGCCGAAATACTTGAACACCAGCGCCGTGATGAAGATGGACACCGGGATGGCCGTGAGCGCAATCACCGTGGGCCTGAGCGTGCCGAGGAACACGAACAAAATCACCGCCACAAACACCGAGGCGCCCATGAGCTTGCCTTGCAGCGTGGTGACCGAGGCCTCGATGAAGCTTGCCTGGCGGAAGGTGACGCGCGGTGCCTCCATGCCTGCGGGCAGCGAGTTCTTCAGGTCCACCAGCGCGGCCTCGATGCTGCGCGTGAGCCCGATGGTGTCGGCCGTGGGTTGCTTCTGGATGCCCAGGATGACGGCGCCCTGCCCTTCAAAGCCCGCGTCGCCGCGCTTGGTGGCGGCGGCAAAGGTGGCATCGGCCACCTGGCGCAGCAGCACGCTCTGGCCGTTTTTGGCGGTGAGGGCAAGGTTCTGCAGGTCTTCGAGCCGCGAGGTGCGGCCCAGGTGGCGGATGAGGTATTCGCGCCCGCCCAGCTCCAAGAACCCGCCCGAGGTGTTGGCCGCAAAGCCCTTGAGCGCGCCCGTGAGCTGGTCGTGCGTAATGCCCAGCGCCGCCATGCGCGCCGTGTCGGGCAGCACCTGGAACTGGCGCACCTCGCCACCGATGGGGATGACCTGCGCCACGCCGGGGATGGCCATGAGGCGCGGGCGCAGCACCCAGTCGGCGTATTCGCGCACAGCCATGGGCGTGGTCTTGCCCGCGTCAATGGGGATGGCCACCTGCATGATCTCGCCCATGATGGAGCTGATGGGCCCCATGCGCGGGGTGATGCCGGTGGGCAGGCCCTCTTCCATGGACGACAGGCGTTCGGACACCATCTGGCGCGCGCGGTAGATGTCGGTGCTCCAGTCAAAGGTGACGTAGATGAACGACAGGCCCGCGCTGGAGGTGGAGCGCACACTCTCCACACCGGGCAGTCCGTTCATGGTGGTCTCCAGCGGGAAGGTGATGAGCTGCTCCACCTCTTCAGCTGCCATGCCGCCCGCCTCGGTCATGAGGGTGACGGTGGGTTTGTTGAGGTCAGGGAACACGTCCACCGGCGTGCGCGAGAGCGTGAAGGCGCCATAGGCCATGAGCACGGCGGCGGCGATGAGCACCAGCAGCCGGTTGACCAGGCTGTTTTCGAGAAGCCACTTGAACATAGCGACTCCTTAGCGGACCTGGTTGATGAGCGTGGCGCCCTGCGTGGCCACGCGGTCGCCGGGCTGGAGGCCTGAGGTCACGGCCACCGAGGTGCCATCCAGCGGCACCGCCGTGACCACCCGTGGCGCAAAGCGCTCGGGCGACTCCTTGACCCAGACGATGGTCTGGTTGGCCGGGTTGCGCAGCAACGCCGCGGCGGGCACCTGCACGCCATCGACCTTGTCGGTGGACTGCACGAACACGCGCACCGGCTGGCCCAGGGCCAAGTTGCCAAGCGCAGACGAGTCGCCCGCAAACTGCAGCGGCTGCGCCTGATCACGCAGGCTGCGCGCCGCGCCCACAAAGCGCAGCGGCACGCGCTGCCCGCCCACGGCCAGCGTGGCACCGGCCACGCTCTGGGCCTGTGCCGGGTCGTAAGCCAGGGCCTCGATGCGCAGGCGCGATGGGTCTACCACCTCAAACACCAGTTCGCGCGCATCCACCACCTGCCCAGCCACGGCATTGGCCGAAGCGATCACGCCCGAAACGGGGGCCACCAGCGCATCGCGTGTGGCCAGGCCCGCGCCCACGGCACCCAGGCGCTGGGTGAGGCTGTGCAGCTCGCTCTCGGCCGCCTCGATGTCCTTGCGCGGCACGGTGTCGGCCAGTTCCGTGAGGCGTGCGACGCGCCGTGCAGCGAGGTCGCGTGCAGCGCGCAGCTCGGCCTGCTGGGCCAGTTGGTTGGAGCGCTCGATGGCGCCCGCCGTGGGCACCACATAGGCCAGCACCTCGCCCTTGCGCACCGCCTGGCCCACGCCAGGCAGGCCCTTGGGCCCGGCCTCCAGTCGGCCAGCCAGCACGGCCTGCACCTTGCCGCCCGCGTTGGGGTCCATCACCACGGTGCCCGCCAGTTCAAAGGCCTTGGCGTGCTGCCCGGTGGCTGCCACCAGAGTGCGCACGCCCAGTTGGCGCTGCGCGGGTTTGGGCAGAAACACGCTGCCATCGGGCTGGCGGCTGGGGCCGTTGCCTGTGGGTGCGGGCGGCGCGTCGCCATGGTCGTGGCCGGGGCCTGCCAGGGCTGGCAGGGGGGCGCTGAGCACGGTGGCCATGAGCAGGGCTAGCAAGGATGGAATGGGGTGGAAGCGCTTCATGCTGCACCTCCCACGCGCTGGTTGTCGCCAATGCGGGCAGCACGGCCTCGGCGCAAACCCCACACGGCGACCAGCGCCAGCAGCACGGCGGCCACGGTGCCTGCGATCAGCGCAGTGCGGCGGGCCAGGCCTGCGGGTGCAGCATCGGTGTGGGCGGCGGGGTGCAGGTCGATCTCGCCTGCGAGCAGGTCAGTCTCATTGCCTGCGGCCACGGTGGCGGTGACGGGGCTCACGCCCTCGGCCAGCGGGGCGGCCAGGGTGGCCTGGAACTCGCCTTCGGCCACGCGGGTGACGGGCACGCTGGTGCCCGCAATGTCCAGCTCCAGCCGGGCGTCTTTCACGGGGCTGTTGTCGCCCGCGTGGTCCAGGTAGAGCGCGATTTTTTGCCCGTCGAGCACACCCACCAGTTCAAACAGGTCCGAGGTGGCGGCAAAGCGCGGCAGGGCTGTGCCCGCTGCGGTGGCGGGGGCTTCGCCATGGTCATGGCCTGCGCCAGCCAGCGCTGTCGGCGGTAGCAAGCCCAGCAGCAGGGCCAGGCCCAGTGTGGAGAAAGCGGAAGAGAGTGTCATGGTTGTCTTAAAAATTGGTCTGGATTCACAGGGAGTTCATTGCGGCAGCAGGCCCAAGGCCTGGCGCAGATGGGAGATGGCGGCCGCTGCGTCGATGCGGGCGCGGGCCAACTGGCGTTCGGCCTGGGCGGCCTCCAGCTCCACACGCAGGCGCGTGGGGCCGTCGGCTTCGCCCAATCGGAAGGCCTTGTCGATAAAGCCGCGTGTGCCCTGCGCCAGCGCCGCGTGGCGTGCAAAGGCGTCGCGCTGGGCCTGCGTGGCCTTCACGCGGGCCACGGCGGCGGCGATGTCGGCGGCCAGGCGCCTCTGCTCCACGGCAGCACGCGCCTCGGCATCGATGGCATCGGCGCGTGCTGTAGCCTGCTTTGCCTGCGCACGGTCGCCCCCGCCCAGGGGTATGCGCAGACCCACGGTGAAGGTCTGCTGGTAGCGGTCGCCCGCCTGCTCACGCCCGCGCGTGGCGGCCACCGTCAGCTCGGGGTTGGCACGGGTTTGCACGGCGGCCAGGTCGGCGGCGCGGCGGGCCACCTCGGCCTGGTCCTGCCAGTCGGCCGCCGCTGGGTGCTGGGCAGCGGCGGCCGTGGGGTCTGGCACGGGGGGCTCGGACTCTGCCCCGTCCGCCAGCGCCAGGGTGGGCGCGGCCTGCACGCCCCAGGCGGCCAGTGCGACCTGCGCTGAGTCCCGCGCGCCCTGGGCCTCGGCCATGGCGGCTTCGGCCTGGGCCACGGCGCCGTCGGCCTGGGCCTGGTCGGCACGCGACAGGTCGCCTGCACGCACGCGGCGCGCCACGTCGGCGGCCAGGCGCTGGGCGTTCAGCAGCCGGTCTTGCGCCAGTGCCTGATCGGCCTGCGCACGCTGCGCGGCCCACCACGCTTCGCGCACGGTGGCGGCCAGTTGCAGCTGCGCGGCGCGCTGGCGGCTGTCCAGCGCCTGCACTTCGGCGTCGGCCAGCGCGGCCTTGCGGGCGCGCTCGCCGGGCAGCCACAGCGGCAGGGCCAGGCCCACTTCGGCTTCGCGGCTGCCCTGGTTGCTGCCGGGGCGGTCGGTTTTGGTGGACAGCTCCAGCGCTGCGGGCTCGGCCGTCCAGGCTTCCGCCGCGCTGCGTGTGGCCTGCGCGGCCTCGCGCCGCAAAGCTGCAGACTGCGCTTCGGGCTGGCGTTGCCAGGCCTGCTCGAACAGGGCCTGGAGCGTGAGCGGCGCTGTGCCGGGGTGGGCTGTCAGGGTCTGGGCCTGCGTGGCGCTGCCCAGCAGTGCCAAGCCCAGCGCCATAGCCGCTACGGCGGCGGCGGCGGCGGGCGCATGGTGTCGTTGTTTCGTTGATTGCATCCGATTCCTCTGCAGTGGCCAGGGGCCACAGGTTGAAATCGGCGAGGCGCGATGGGAGGAAGAGCCGATCAGCAGCACACGCAGGCGTCAGCGCGCGCGTCGCGACTGCCCCGCAAGGCAGGTCTCGATCCGCATCCAAATGAAAACGGGACAGCCCAGAGCCCCCGCCTCGCCGCTCAGGCGAGGACGGGCCAATTGGGACGTTCGGGGCGTGAAAGGGGGGCTGGAGGCCAGGCTGGTGCCGCCTGGGCCAGCGGGTGTGCTGCAGTCACCACGATGGCATGGTCACCGGGACTGTGCGCGAGACCGCTGCCCGCACCATGGCAGGCGTGACAGTCCATGTCCGCCGGGGTGGCACTGGATGTCTTGGCTGGATGGACAGGGGATTCATCGGCCACGTGATCGTGCACATGGTGGCCAAAGTGCGAGGCTTGCGGCGCCGTTTCATGCCCGCAATAAGGCGAAGCAGCCGCCCAGATGGCCTGGAACGGCATGAACACCAACAGGAAGAGCAACAGCAATCGGCGCATGGGCAGCCGGATTCTAGGGAGGTTCGTAGAACCCCTACAAAAAACAGCGGATCGCCCAGACCGGGTTGAAGGACTTTGCGTGGTTGAGTGGCAAAAGGCCCTAGGCCTGAATCCGCAGCTGATTCACGCTGCGGGCCGCCCTGCTTGCAGGGACGAGGGCAGCATCCGCCCCCATCTCCTGCACGACATCAGGCTGCCACGGCCTCGGGATGCGCTGCCTGCGCCTTGGCACCTTCAGCCACCACGGGCATGCGGATCAGGTGGTCAAAAGCGCTCAGCGCTGCCTTGGAGCCATCGCCCGCCGCAATCACGATCTGCTTGAAAGGCACCGTGGTGCAATCGCCCGCCGCAAACACGCCGGGGATGTTGGTGCGACCGTGCGAATCGACAATGATTTCGCCGAAGCGCGACAGCTCCACCGTACCTTTGAGCCATTCGGTATTGGGCACCAGGCCGATTTGCACGAACACGCCCTCCAGCGCCACGGTGTGCTCCACGTTGGTGGCGCGGTCCTTGTACTTGAGGCCGTTGACCTTGCCGTCGGCGCCGGTGATTTCGGTGGTCTGCGCGTTGGTGTGGATGGTCACGTTGGACAGGCTCTTGAGCTTGTTGACCAGCACGGCGTCGGCCTTGAGCTGGTCGGCAAACTCGATGAGCGTGACGTGGGCCACCACGCCAGCAAGGTCGATAGCCGCTTCCACACCGCTGTTACCGCCGCCGATCACCGACACGCGCTTGCCCTTGAACAGCGGGCCATCGCAGTGCGGGCAGTAGGCCACGCCCTTGTTCTTGTACTCGGCTTCGCCGGGCACGTTCACGTTGCGCCAACGGGCGCCGGTGGACAGGATCACCGTCTTGGCCTTGAGCGAGCCGCCGTTGGCCAGCTGCACTTCGATCAAACCACCGGGCTGCGCGGCGGGGATGAGCTTGTCGGCGCGCTGCAGGTTCATGATGTCCACGCCATAGGCGCGGGTGTGGGCTTCGAGCGCGGCGGCGAACTTGGGGCCATCGGTTTCGAGTACCGAGATGTAGTTCTCGATGGCCAGCGTGTCATTCACCTGGCCGCCAAAACGCTCGGCCGCCACACCGGTGCGGATGCCCTTGCGGGCGGCATACACGGCGGCAGCCGCGCCAGCGGGGCCACCGCCGACGATGAGAACGTCGTACGGATCCTTGGCGCTGAGCTTGGCGGCTTCGCGGGCGGCAGAGCCGGTGTCGAGCTTGGCGACGATCTCTTCGATGGTCATCCGGCCCGAGCCGAACACCTGGCCGTTCAGGAACACCATGGGCACGGCCATGATTTCGCGGTCGTTCACTTCCTGCTGGAAGGCGCCGCCTTCGATCACGGTCGTCTTGATCTTCGGGTTGACGATGGCCATCAGCGACAGCGCCTGCACCACGTCCGGGCAGTTGTGGCAGGTCAGGCTCATGTAGACCTCGAAGTTGAAGTCTCCATCCAGCGCCTTGATGGAGTCGATCACATCCTGCTCGACCTTGGGTGGGTGGCCGCCCGTCCACAACAGGGCCAGCACCAGCGAGGTGAATTCATGGCCCAAGGGCAGGCCGGCAAAGCGCAGGCTGTTGGCGGCGCCCGGGCGCTGCAGGCTGAAAGATGGCTTGCGTGCATCGTTGCCGTCGGTGCGCAGGGTGATCTTGTCGCTGCGCAGGGATTGGATGGTCGTCAGCAGCTCGCGCATGTCGCGCGCCGTCTCGCTGTCGTCCAGGGAAGCCACCAGCTCAAACGGCTGCTGCACGCGCTCCAGGTAGGCGGCGAGTTGGGTCTTGAGTTGTTCGTCGAGCATGGTGGTGTCCTTTGAAATTCGAGTTGTGGTGTCTGGGAGGGTGACGCCAAAAAGGCTGCAGTTCAAGCCTGCTTGTCAACGTCCGGGCGTAAAAAAGCCGGACGGCATGGCGCGATGGCGCCATGACGCTGTCCGGCTTTGGAGGGGCCGTGGATTAGATCTTGCCAACCAGGTCCAGCGAAGGCGTCAGCGTCTTGGCGCCTTCCTTCCACTTGGCGGGGCAGACTTGGCCAGGGTTGGCGGCGGTGAACTGGGCAGCCTTGAGCTTGCGCAGGGTTTCCGACACGTCACGGGCGATTTCGTTGGAGTGAATTTCCATGGTCTTGATCAGGCCATCGGGGTTGATCACGAACGTGCCACGCAGTGCCAGACCTTCTTCAGGGATGTGCACGCCGAAAGCGTTGGTCAGCTGGTGCGTTGGGTCGCCGACCAGCGGGAACTTGGCCTTGCCCACGGCGTCGGAGGTTTCATGCCACACCTTGTGCGAGAAGTGGGTGTCGGTGGTCACGATGTAAACCTCGGCACCGGCCTTTTGGAATTCAGCGTAGTTGTCGGCAGCGTCTTCGATTTCGGTGGGGCAGTTGAAGGTGAAGGCTGCAGGCATGAAGATCAGCACGGACCACTTGCCCTTGAGGGACTGCTCGGTCACTTCGATGAATTCACCCTTGCCGCCACGGTTGACAAAAGCGGTGGTCTTGAAGGGCTGAACTTGCGTATTGATCAGGGACATTGCTGTTTCCTTTGTGGTTGGTTGACTGAACAGGACTGAAGTTTAGGCATTTCCAAGTCATCAATCCAATTAATTGATTACATCGAATCAATTGTCAATTACTATACAACGCCCTGTGCGACCTCCCGGTGACAACCCTGGTGCGCCGCGGGGCACACAGGATGTGAACGCGAACGCCTCTCAGCATCACACGCAGCCCGCGCGCCACAGCAGGGGCTTGCCTTGCGCTGCTGGATGCGGGTCACGACAATCAGCGCCGAATCCACACATTACAAGGAGTCCCCATGAAAGGTGACGCACAGGTCATTGGCCATCTGCAGGCCCAGCTCAAGAACGAACTCACCGCCATCAACCAGTACTTCCTGCACTACCGCATGCTCAAGCACTGGGGCTTCGACAAGCTGGCGAAGAAGGAGTATTCGGAATCCATCGGCGAGATGAAGCATGCCGACTGGCTCATGGACCGCATCTTCACGCTGGACGGCCTGCCCAACCTGCAGGACCTGGCCAAGATCCAGGTCGGCGAAGACGTGCCAGAGATCCTGGCCTGCGACCTGCGCGCCGAACAAGGCGCCCAAGCCACCATCAAGGATGGGATCGCCCACTGCGAAAGCGTGCGTGACTATGTATCGCGCGACCTGCTGCAAAAGATCCTGGACGACACCGAGGAGCACATCGACTTCCTCGAAACCCAGATCGACCTGATCGGCAAGGTGGGCCTGCAGAACTACCTGCAGTCGCAGATGGGCGATGTGGAGTAAGGCCACGGATCGCCAGATCGGTCCACGAAAGCGGGCAGAAAAATCAAAACGGGCTTCGGCCCGTTTTTTTGTGCCTGCGCGCTGCAGCTTGGAAAATATTTCTCCCCGATAGCAATGCCCCCTGCGATCACGGGTTGTTGCAAGTGCACATCAACGGAAGAAAATTCCCGCAACACAAATGCGAATGCTTCTCAACAAAAGTAGAATGTCAGCCTACCACCAGCGGCCGGGTTCAGTGACACCCTGATTCCCGAGCCCGCCAGCAAGCCAGTCAGCCCGGCTCCAGCCGCCCGTTGCAGCCAGCGTTTGTGCGTTTTGTACCCACACACCTGTCTGGAGCTCTTTGCTGATGCCGCACCGTACGTCCCGCCCCTGCCTTGCGGGGCCCTTGCCCACATACACTCCCGGGTCTCCCCGGGCCCTGCCATGAAGGCCACCCGCGTCAATGGACGCTACCGGCTGGCCATCACCTCCCGCGCCGTGGCGGCGATAGGGGGCGGCTACGCACTGGCGGCAGGCTTCTCGGCGGCGCTGTCGCTCCTGCTAGCGCAATGCATGCCCCGCGTTGAGGCTGTGCTCACGGCCACCATGCTCTCGTGGGTGGTGTATGCCACCGCCGCTGGCTGGGCTTTTTACACACGCACCGCCTGGGGCGCCTGGGGTGGCACGCTGCTGCCCGCACTGGTGCTGGGCGCCTGCGCCACGGCACCGCATTGGATGAAGGCAGCGGCATGACCAGCAGCACACTCCCCTCCCGTCCCCCGGCAGAACGTGCCCCTGCAGCCACCGTGGCCAGCACCGCGGCTGAAGCAGCACGCTCAACCAAGAAGCCCAAGGCGCCCAGCGACCGCGAAGGATTCCGCCAGGCCATGTCTTGGCTGCACACCTGGGCCGGATTGATCCTGGGCTGGCTGCTATTTGCAATCTTCCTGACCGGCACGCTGTCGTTCTTCAAGAACGAGTTCAACTTGTGGATGCGCCCCGAGATGCATGGACTGCAGCCGGTGGATGCCACCGATCCGCAGGTAGCGCAAAAAGCCCTGGACGCGCTGGTGCGCCGGGTGCCCAACGTCACGCAGTGGATCATGCACCTGCCCGACGACCGCGACCCTGCCGTCAACATCCTGTGGCGCGACACGGGCAATGGCCGCTTCGAGACGCTGCGCATGAACCCGCAGACCGGCGAGGCCATCGACGCGCGCCAGACCATGGGCGGCGACTTCTTCTACCGCTTCCACTTCGAGCTGCGCACCGCGCAGAAGGGGCGCTGGACCCTCGAAGGCCGCTGGGTGGTGGGCGTAGCCACCATGCTGATGTTTGTTGCGCTGATCTCGGGGGTGATCACGCACCGCCGCATTTTCAAGGACTTCTTCACCTTCCGCCCCACCAAGGGCGGCCAGCGCGCCTGGCTGGACGCACACAACGTCAGCGGTGTACTGGTGCTGCCGTTCTACCTGATGATCACCTTCAGCGGACTGATGATCTTCCACACGCTCTACATGCCTGCAGGCATTGCCACCGCCTACAAGGGCGAGAACGGCGTGGACTCCAACACGTACTTTGCCGACCTGCAGGGCGAGAAAGCCGAAAGCCGCCCCCGGCGCAGACCGGGCGACAAGGTAGAGCCCCTGCCCGCTATTGCACTGCCGTCGATCCTGACCGAAGCGCGCACCCGCTGGGATGGCGGGCGCATCGGCAGCCTGCAGGCGCGCCGCGACGCCAAGGGCCGCGCCGTGGTCGAGGTGACGCGCCACGAAGGCGACCGCCTGCAATACCGACCACCGCGCCTGCTGTTTGACGCCACCACCGGCCAGTGGCTGGACCAGGCCGATGCCACCGGCCCCGCCGTCAAGACCTATGGCGTGCTGTATGGCCTGCACATGGCGCGGTTTGCCGACATCGGCCTGCGCTGGGCGCTGTTTGGCTTTGGCGTGTTGGGCAGCCTGATGATCGCCACCGGCATGGTGCTGTGGTCGGTCAAGCGCAGCGCCAAGTCGCAGACGCAGGCCAGCCGCACAGGGATCGCCGCCAGTAAAGACAACAGGGCGGGCGTCGCACCCACCAAGGCGCCGTTTGGCGAGCGCCTGGTGGCAGCCATCAACATTGCCACGCTGGCGGGCCTGCCGCTGGCCTGCGGCGTGTACATCGCCTCCAACCGCCTGATCCCGCTGAACGCTGAGGGCCGGGCCGATGTGGAACTGGCCTGGTTCTTCAGCGCCTGGGGCCTGGCCCTGCTGTGGGCGCTGGCCCGCGCCGTGGTGCGGCCCAGCCGCATGGGCTGGTCGGTGCCGCTGGGCGCGGCGGGGCTGGTGTGGGGGCTGCTGCCTGTCATCAACGCCCTGACCACCCACACCCACCTCGGCGTCACGCTGCCGGCGGGCGAATGGGTGTGGGCCAGCATGGACCTGGCGTTCCTGACCACCGGGCTGGTGCTGGGCTGGCTGTCGTGGCGACTGCGCCCGGGCCGTGCCCGCAAGGGCAAAGCCGCTGAGGCCAAAACACCGCGCACTGCCCCGGCGGCCGCATTGCCTGCGGCCACCGATGTGTCTGTTTCAACGTCGGGGGCTTGAACACCATGTCCGCATTTCTGCTGTGTTTTGCGGCTTGGTCGGCGATGGCGCTGGGCATGGACCGCCACCATGAAGACGCCACAGGCCGCGAAGGTGCAGCCCACCGCCTGCAACAACTGCGCCGCGCGGGTTGGCTGTTGCTGCTGCTGTCGCTGTGGCTGGCCGCACACCCGGCCGATGGTGTGCCTATCTCGCTCGGCGTGACCGCATGGGCCGTGGCCCTGTCAGCAGCTGCCGTGGCCGTGACGGCCACTGTGACCTGGCAGCCCCGGCGCACACCGCTGCTGGCGGGGTTGGCCCTGCTGGCAGGCCTCGCCGCCTGGGCCGGGGGGTGGTGAGCGGAAAGGATGCGGCGGCCCCGCTGGCTCGTCGCACTTTCTGATCCGCCTCTCACCCCTGCATTTTTTCATCCCGCTCTCTGCGCCCCCCAGCCACCGGCCCCATGGGCCCGCGCCAGGCCCGGTGCCTGCGGAGCCGTTTTCAACCGCGTTCCGCACACACCAAGGACAAACCATGCACGCACCTTTCAGCCGCCCCTTCCGCCACCCCCAGGCCCTGCACCCGCTGGCCGCCGCCGTCCTGGCCGCGTTCTGCGGCACCGCGCTGGCACAAGCAACACCGCCCTCTGCGCCGACCCAGACGCTGGGCGAGGTCACCGTGCAATCCACCAGCGGCGATGACGGCTATTCGCCCGCCGTCAGCTCCTCGGCCACCAAGGGCAGCGCGCCGCTGCGCGATGTGCCCCAAGCCGTGAACGTGGTACCCGAGCAGCTCATGCGCGACCAGGGTGCGCGGTCGATGGAAGAGGTGCTGCGCAACGTACCCGGCGTGGCAATGAGCCACGGCGACGGCCAGCGTGACCAGGTGGTGATCCGTGGCTTCACCGCCATCGCCGATCAGTTTGTGGATGGGGTGCGCGACGATGCGCTGTACTTCCGCGACCTGGCCGACATCGAGCGCGTGGAGGTGCTCAAGGGCCCCGCCGCCGTGCTGTACGGGCGCGGCTCCTCGGGCGGCCTGATCAACCGCGTGACCAAGAAACCCAAGTTTGGCGAGACCTCGGGGGAGGCTTCTCTGGGCCTGGGCAGCTACGCCTCTCGCCGCGCCGCGGCCGATGTGAATGTAGGCATCAGCGACACCGCTGCCTTCCGCATCAACGCCGCCGTCGAAGACTCAGGCAGCTACCGCGACCAGCAGTTCATCAAGCGCCACAACTTCGCGCCGTCGCTCGCGCTCAAGCTCGCCGCGCAGACCGACCTGCTGCTGCAGTACACCAACGCGCGCGACAAGCGCCTGACGGACTTCGGCATTCCCGCACTCAACGGCCGTCCAGTGAACGTGCCCGCCAGCACCTACTACGGCTCCAGCAACGCTGCGCAAGACGACACCACCACCAGCACCATGCAATCGCTGGCGGCCACCCTCAACCACCGCTTCAACGACGACTGGTCGGTGCGCAATGTGACACGCGCATACGACTACACGCTGGACCGCTACAACACCCTGCCCGGCGGCACCACCAACCCGGTGAACCTGACCGTGGGCCGCACACGCTCGTTCATCCTGCGCGACGAAAGCGGCCTGTTCAACCAGACCGACGTGACCTGGCGCAACCAGCTCGGGGGCCTGAAGCAGGAGTGGCTGATGGGCATGGAACTAGGCCGGCAGAAGAAGCGCGCGGAGTCCGTGTCGGGCGGAGCAGACCGCGTCTCCATCTTCAACCCCGCAGGCGTAGCCGCTCCGGTGATACCTGTCGCCAGCTACACCGCCGACAGCGCCATCCCCAGCCACACCACCCAAGACACAGCGGCGCTGTACTGGCAGAACCAGATCACGCTGGCCCCGCAGTGGAAGGCGCTGGTGGGTGCGCGCTACGACGTGTTCAAGCAGCAGACCGAGTTTGATCGCAAGCTCTCCGCGTTGTCGCGCACTGACAAGAAGTTCAGCCCCCGCGCAGGCCTGGTCTGGCAGCCCAGCGACGCCGTGTCGTACTACGTGTCGTACAGCAAGTCGTTCCAGCCTTCGGCAGAGACTTTTGCACTGGCCGCCAACAACACCGCCAACGAACCAGAGATCACGCAGAACAAGGAAATCGGCGTGAAGCTCGACCTGCTCGATGGCCGCATGAACGTGACGGGCGCGCTCTTCAACCTGGAGCGCACCAACATCAAGAACACCGACCCCACCAACCCCTCGCGCCAGATCAACGTGGGCACGCAACGCACCAACGGCCTGGAGCTGACCGCCAACGGCCGCCTGCCCGGCCGCTGGGATGTAAGCGCCGGCTACGCCTGGCTGGATGGCCGCATGACGAAATCACTGGCCACCACCACCTCCACCCAGTTGCCCACCGCCGCCATTGCCGCCCAGGGCAAAGTGCCTGCGCTCACTCCCCGCAATTCCGCCTTCCTGTGGGCCATGAAGGACCTGGGCCACGGCCTGCGCGTGGGTGGCGGCGTGAACTACGTGGGCGCCCGCTTCACCTCGCTGACCAACCTGGTCACCCTGCCCGGTTACACGACGCTGGACGCCGCCCTGCAGTACACGCTGGGCCAGTGGGATGTGGACGTGAACATCAAGAACCTGGCCAACCGCAAGTACTACGTGTCAGCCCACGGCAGCAACGACAACCTGATCTTGCCCGGATCTCCGCGCGCGGTGCAGGTCACACTGCGCTCGCACTTCTGACAAGGGCGAAAAGCGCACGCGTCTCAGTCAATCGACCGGTCGCCGCAACTTGCCACAGCCGGACCAAAGATGCTGCTGACGCCCTACCAAAGGTCTTTAGCCGCTATCTAAAAGATAGCCAAAGTCGCTTTAGCAGCATCGCACGGACGCACTGAGCGAAGCGTGCAATGGGGTCGATGGCGTTCAGTTCATGCTCCAGGTTCCGTCATAGAGCTCGGCCCTCAGACCCAGCTCCATGATCTGCGCAGTCAGGGTGCGTACCGATTGCCCGGCCTTGTCGCCTTCCGGGTCATTGGTTTGCGTTGACTGCGCAGCCCGGAGGGGGCGACCGACGTTGCGTCCCCACACACCGCGCCAGCGCGCCATGTTGGTTGTTTCCAGCGACACTGCATTCAAAGACTCGATGTAGATGTATCCGGTGGTCATCACCTCCTGGATGCTCTCCCGTTCGGCAGCGCTTGGGCTTGTGATTTGTTCGCTTTGCAACGCAACCATCACAACGCCGATCAACCGTGTCAATGACGCGGACGTCTGCACCGAGAGATCCACCAGTCGATGGACCTGATCGTTAAGACCGGCATCGCACCCCGCTAGGTTCGCGCCGAACCTGTCTACAGAAACGATGGCCAGTGTGCCGGACATGGCCGTCAGCATGTGGGATGCCAATGCGAACAGGTTCACGATTCCCAGCGGGCCTTTGCGCTGCTCAGGGCTTTCCACCTTCGGCAAATAGTCAAACTGCCGCGCGAAGAGCTCTTGGATCAGGCGTGGGGACTCTTCAGTCATTGCCGACTTTCGGGCCTTGGAGGCGGATTGGGCCAGTACGGGCGCAGCGGGTCAGACTGCATAGCCAAGACCGGGCCGCCGCTCGTGGCTGACCGAGGCAGTGCCCGACCGCTCTTCGAGCTTGAAGATTTGCACCGCCCGCGTCAGCTGCTGGGCCTGCATGTCCAGACTCTGGGCGGCCGCCGCGCTTTCTTCGACGAGCGCTGCGTTCTGCTGTGTGACCTGATCCATCTGATTCACAGCTTGGCCGATCTGAGACACGCCGGAGCTCTGCTCAGAGATGGCAGCGCTGATCTGCCCCACAACCTCCGTCACACGCTGGATGGCGCCCACCACCTCGTCCATGGTCTGGCCCGCCTGATCCACCAGCTGGGTACCGGCAACCACCTTTTCCACGCTTTCGCTGATCAATGCCTTGATCTCCTTGGCGGCCGTGGCACTGCGCTGCGCAAGGTTGCGCACCTCAGTGGCCACCACGGCAAACCCGCGCCCTTGTTCACCCGCTCGCGCGGCCTCAACAGCAGCGTTCAGCGCCAGGATGTTCGTTTGAAAGGCAATGCCGTCAATCACGCCGATGATGTCGGAAATCCTGCGTGAGCTGTCGTTGATACCCCGCATGGTGTCCACTACCTGCGATACCACTTTGCCGCCCTGGGTGGCCACGGTGGTTGCGTTCATGGCCAACTGGTCTGCCACCTTGGCGTTCTCTGCGTTGTTAAGGACCGTGGTGCTGAACTGCTCCATGGTGGCGGCCGTCTGCTGCAGGGCGCTGGCCTGCTCTTCGGTACGGTGGCTCAGGTCGATATTTCCACGTGCAATTTCCGAAGTGCCCATGGCGATCGAATCCGAAGCACCGCGCACCTTGGCAACGATGTCCGCCAGGTTCTGCTGCATCGCGCTCAGAGAAGCCAGCACGCTTCCCTGGATGGCACTGTCGGCCCCATCCATTTTCGACAGATCCCCGTCCGCCACGCGGCGTGCTACATCGCTGAGCACATCGGGCTCGGCCCCCAGCGCACGGGACAGGCTGCGTGTGATCAGGTAGCCGGAGATCAGAGCCACCAATGCTGCCATCAAAGCAAGGGCCACCAAGTAGGTGCGCTGCGCGGCCATGTCCGACTCAGATTGCTGCACAAGCTGGCCTGATCGCTCGTCGGTGACAGCCTGGTATTCATTGGTCTTGGAGACCAGCGCGGCCAGCAGAGGGCGGCACTTCTCGTTGATCATGGTGATGGCCTCATCCCGCTGGCCATTCAGCGCCAGATCCACGATCTTCAAAGCCACAGGGCTGTAGGCGTGTTCGATCTTGTCGATGTCGTCCACAAGCGCCTTGATGTGCGCCGGCACATGGCCTGCCACCGCCATTTCTTTCAATCGAGCCAACCGGTCCTGAACATCAGCATGGGCTTTGCTCACCGCGAGCTTCTCAGCAGCGCGTTCTGATTCCGAGGTGACTATCACCAGGTTACGCGCCGCAATGGCACGCCGGTTGACGGCCGACTGCACGTCTTTCGCCAGATGGGCGCGGGCATTGATGCCGGTGACGTAGTTGTGGAACAGGTCCTTCTGCTTTGTCATGTCATAGATGGCAATCCCAGCCACCAGCAGGATCAGGGTCACCATCAGGCCGAAGGCCAGACTCAGTTTTCTACGGACGGTCATTCGGTTGCGGTTCATGGCATATCACCTTGTTCATTGATGCGGCTCAATTTTTGATGAATTTATCATTTTCGTCAATTTATTTTTATCAATTCAAGGACGCCATAGCCATACAAAAGTCAAATTCGCAAAATCACAACGTCTGATCGGGAATCATTCGCATTTACAGGATAAAATTTGGTTACCGCAAGCCAAAGCCCTTTCTCTCGGCTGCAGCCAGCTCCCTCCGTCATCAGATGCATTCGGGTTGCCTGGCTTGAAACACTCCTTTCTCTCTGATCCTTCCGGCATGGCCGCCGCTTTGCGTCTGGCTCTTCAGTGCGTGCGTGCGCAGCGCTTTGAAACTCAAAGCCCTTGCGGTAGCAAATCGCTCAACAAGGTTCTCATCCCATGCTAAGCCCCACCGCCCTGCGCCGCTGGAGCTGGACCCACAAATGGTCCAGCCTGGTGTGCACCGTCTTCATGCTGCTGCTGTGCATCACCGGCCTGCCGCTGATCTTTCACCACGAAATCGGCCACCTGCTGGGCACCGAGGTCGAGGCGCCCGCCATGCCTGCCAACACGCCGCGCGCGAGCCTGGACCAAGTGCTGGCCACCGCGCAGGCGCTGCACCCCGAGCGGGTGGTGCAGTTCGCGTCGCATGCGGAGGACGATGACAACGTCTGGTTCGTCACGCTCACGCCCACCCCGGCGCCCACCGATGACTTCCGCTCTGTGGCGGTGGATGCCCGCACGGCCCAGGTGCTGGCGCAGCCACGGTTTGACGAAGGCTTCATGTACGTGATGTTCAAGCTGCATGTGGACCTGTTCGCGGGGCTGCCGGGCAAGCTGTTTCTGGGCTTCATGGGCTTGCTGCTGCTGGTTGCCATCGTCACCGGCGTGGTGTTGTATGCGCCGTTCATGCGCAAGCTGGCGTTTGGTGAGGTGCGGCGGGATCGGTCCACGCGGGTGAAGTGGCTCGACCTGCACAACCTGCTGGGCATCGTCACGCTGGTGTGGGCGTTTGTGGTGGGTGGCACGGGCATGATCAACACGTGGGCCGACCTGCTCATCAAGTACTGGCAGTACGACCAGCTCTCGGTGCTGCTCAAGCCGTATGAGGGCCAGCCCATCGTGCCCGCTGCCGAGCGCGGGCCGCTGCAGCAGGCGCTGGTGGCTGCGCAGGCCCAGGCGCCAGGCACCAAGCTGTCGTTCATTGCGTTCCCGGGCACGGCGTTTTCCAGCCCGCACCACAACACGTTTTTCCTGCGCGGCAACGAGCCGCTCACCTCGCGCCTGCTCAAGCCCGTGCTGGTGGACGCGCGCACAGCGCAGGTCACCGCATCGCCCACGCTGCCGTGGTACCTGACGGCGCTGCTCGTGTCGCAGCCGCTGCACTTTGGCGACTACGGCGGCATGCCGATGAAGATCCTCTGGGCGCTGCTCGACATCGCCACCATCGTGGTGCTGGGCAGCGGGCTGTATCTGTGGCTGCGCAAGGGCGCGCAGACAAGGAGCCTTTCGCCCAACGCCGCGGGCAGCGCCAACGGTCACTTGGCTGGCGGCGCATTGCCCACATCGGGCGCAGCGCGTACCACCGAGGGGGCCGCATGAAAAAGCACCGCCCTTTCTGGGCCCTGTGGGGCGGGCCCATCCTGATGGGTGTGCTCACCACCACCGGGCTGCTCACGGCCCTGGTGTCCGACACCTGGGGCGACTGGTGGTCGTGGGTGGCGCTGGGCATCCCCGTGGGGGTGATGGGCTGGTACGGCCGGCCGCGCGCACCGGTGCCGACTCCCCCAGCAAAGAACCCGCGCGCGAGCGCAGCGTTGTGAGCGTTTTCCGGCGGCTGTCATGACGACCTCATGGCGGTCGCTGAAGCGGGCCCCACGGCCCACCGATCTGCGCTGTCGTCCGGTGTGAGCCGGGCGCTGCAACGTTCAGATCAAAAAAGCCACCCAGCGCTTATCCCAAAAGCGCAGGCAGCTATCAAGAAGTGAGCTTTGTTGCACCCACCCGGGGGGTGGTGCGGCGGGTTGCGCGCTGCGTTTTTTGGCGGCGTTCCCGAATTCCAAACCAAAGAGAGGAAATATCCATGTCTTGTGCTCCCACCTTCCCACGCCCTTGGCTGGCTGCCGCGCTGACCATCGCCAGTGTGACCGCACTGCCCCCTGTCCACGCCCACCAGGTGTGGCTGGAAAACGCCGGGGGCCAGGCACGCCTGCACTTCGGGGAGTTCAACGACAACCTGCGCGAGACATCGCCCGGCCGGTTGGACCAGTTCAAGGGTGTGCCCGTGCTCGAACAGCAACGCACGGGCGCCGCCGCCCAGCGTGTGGAAGGCCAACTGGGCAAGGACGCTTTTGTCTACCCCGCCGCCGGCACGCCCGACACCCTGTTTGCCACCGCCAGCTACCCGCTGATCGACCGCAGCAAGCGCAACCTGCCCGCGATGGTCTGGCAGCCCTCGGCCCGCTGGGTGGCCAGCCTGGCCAAGCCTGTGACCCCCACCGCCCCGCTGGACCTGGTGCCCACCGGCAAGCCCGGTGAGCTGAAAGTGGTCTACCAGGGCGCACCGCTGCCCAAGGCCAAGGTGCAGCTGGCCGCACCCTCGGGCTGGACGCGCGAGGCCGAGGCCGGTGAAGACGGCACAGTGACCTTCGTCACCCCCTGGAAGGGCCAGTACGTGGCCGAGGTGAAGCACAGCGACAAGACGCCGGGTGAGGCACATGGCGCGCCGTACGGCGAAGCCAGCTACGTGACCACGCTGAGCTTTGTGCTGGCCGACGGCATGCCGTCGCCGTCCCTGCCCCCAGCGGCCACTCCCGCCCCTGCGGGACGCTGAGCGGCGCCCATTTCAAGCCAAAACGGCCGCTTGCGCTAGTCGAATATGCCCAAGTAGCTATCTAATTAATAGCAAATCATGCATCCTTCCGCATCCAATTCGCGCGCATGCCGCGCGCCGCGCACCGCGGTGGCACAGGCCGCCCTGCTGCTGCTGTGCAGCGCCGCTGCCCATGCACAAACCGCTCCGACCACCACGGCCGAGACCACGCTGGCCCCGGTCACCGTCTCTTCGGGCGCGGGGCAAGAGAACCCCACCGCGCCCGTCACCGGCTTTGTGGCCCAGCGTGCGCTCAGCGCCACCAAGACCGACACCCCACTCATCGAAACCCCGCAGGCCATCAGCGTGATCACCCGCGACCAGATGGAAGCCCAGGGCGTTCAGACGCTGCGGCAGGTGACGGCATACACCGCGGGCGCGGTGTCCAACTATTTCGACAGCCGCGTGGACAGCTTTGCCGCACGCGGCGGCACGGTGAGCCAGTACCAGGACGGCCTGCTGCGCACCTACGGCACCTACAACACCAGCCGGCCGGACCCGTACACGCTGGAACGCGTGGAGTTTCTGCGCGGCCCCACCTCCGTGCTGTACGGCCAGGGCAGCGTGGGCGGCGTGCTCAACCTGACGACCAAACGCCCGCAGGCAGACACCCTGCGCGAGGTGCAGGTGCAGCTGGGCAACAACGCACGCAAGCAGATCGCCGCCGACCTGACGGGCGCACTCGACCAGGACGGCCAGTGGCTCTACCGCCTGGTGGCCGTGGGCCGCGACAGCGGTACGCAGGTGGACCATGTGGACGACAACCGCGTGGTGTTTGCGCCATCGCTCACCTGGAAGCCCAATGCCGACACATCGCTGACGCTGCAGGCGCTGCACCAGAAGGACCAAAGCGGCTCGCTCATTGGCTTCTTCCCGTGGCAAGGCACGCAGCTGCCCAGCCAGTACGGCCAGATTCCGCGCAACACCTTCATCAGCGAGCCGGGCTGGGACGCGTACGACACCAGCAACAACTCCTGGGGCTACCTGTTCAGCCACCGTCTGAACAGCGACTGGACAGTGCGCCAGAACCTGCGCCGCACCGTGAGCGAGGTGGACTATCGCACCATCTACACCAGCTTCACCGCCAACGCTGGGACCGGCCGCCCTGCGCGCCCCGTGTTCAACAGCGACAACCGCACGCTGGTGCGCGATGCGGTGTGGAACCTCAACACCGGCCGCATGCTGCTCATCGACACGCAGCTCGAAGGCAAGCTGCAGGCGGGCAGTACCGCGCACACAGTGCTCGCAGGCCTGGACGTGCAGCGCAACCACACCGGCCAGCAGGCATGGCGAGCGGTGGCGTCGTCCATCGACGTGTACAACCCCGTGTACGGCAACTTCACACCGCCCACTGCGGCGCAGCTGGTGCGCCAGCCCAGCGTGGTGCAAAAGCAGCTGGGGTTCTACGCGCAAGACCAGATCCAATGGGGCCGCTGGACGGCCACGCTGGGCCTGCGCCACGACAGTGCGCAGACCGATACCGAAGGCCGCCCTGCCGCTGCAGTGGACGACAAGGCCTGGACCAAACGCGCTGGCGTCACGTACCAGATGGACGGCGGCTGGGCACCGTATGTGGGCTACTCCGAATCGTTCCAGCCCCTGGGTGGGCTCGACGCGTACGGCACCCCCTACAAACCCCAGCGCGGTGAACAGTGGGAGGCCGGCGTGAAGTGGCAGCCACCGGGCCAGGGCATCAGTGCGTTTGCCGCTGTGTACACCCTGCGCGAGAAGAACCGCAAGACCACCGACCCCGGCAACCCGCTCAACAGCCTGCAGATTGGCGAAGTAAAGGTCAACGGTTTCGAGGCGGAGGTGCAGGCCAGCCTGGCGCGCCAGTGGGACTTCACGGTGGGCTACGCCTTCACCGACGCCCAGATCAGCCGCAGCAACGCAGGCGACCAGGGCCAGCCCGTGGCCAGCGTGCCCCGGCACACCGCATCGGCCTGGCTGAGCCACCGCTTTGCAGCGCAGGGACGTGGCGGCTGGGTGGTGGGCGCGGGCGTGCGCTACACCGGCTCGCAATGGAGCGGCACCAGCGCCATCAGCACCCCTGCCGCCACCCTGGCCGATGCCATGCTGGCCTACGACGCTGGCGACTGGCGCGTGGCCTTCAACGTGGTCAACCTGACCGACAAGGTGCACATCACCCAGTGCCTGGCACGCGGGGATTGTTTCTACGGACAGGCGCGCACCTACACGCTGACCTCGACCTACCGGTTCTAGGGGCCCGTTGACGATCCCTCAAGGGGTCGTCGCCCACTCCACAAACCCCACCAGCCGCCCTGCAGCGCCTGCAATCCTCGCGGCCCTTGCAGCGCCTTCACGGCGGCAGCAGCCCGGGCACTGCGGCACGCCGATGGCAGCCCACGTGGGGCTTGCGCTGCATTCGCGACCTTGACGGGGGTGCCGGGCTACGCCCCGGGTCGGTTCTGGCGTGCCTTACCAGAACCATGTTGCGCCGCAACGACATCTTGATGACAAAAAGGTGTTTACCCCGCTGGCGGCCAATCACGGCGGCCAGTAGCATCCCCCTCCGTTGCAAAGTGCAACGATCACATCACCACAGGCACCAAACTTGCTTGTAGCGGCGGCCCGAAGGCATCACCCCTGTGCGTTTTTGGCCGGTGATTATTTGTCATCAAACAAAATTTGATTTAAGGAACCTCGCGAATGAAAACATTGAACCGCTGCGCCCTCGCCGCGCTGGCCCTGGTGGGTACGTCTGCTGCCTTTGCACAGAGCAGCGTCACCCTGTACGGCCGGGTCAACACCAGCTTTGAACACCAAAAAGACGGCGATGTCTCCAAGACCGGCCTGTTCAACAACTCCTCCCGTTTCGGCTTCAAGGGTCAGGAAGACCTGGGCGGCGGCCTGATGGCAGGCTTCCAGCTCGAAAGCGGCTTTGACTCCAGCTCCGGCGCTTCCGACTCGCGCGGCATTTTTGCCCGCCAGAGCGAAGTGAACCTGTCCGGCGGCTTCGGCATGGTGCGCCTGGGCAACTTCACGTCCGAGTCGTACTACGCCACGGCCGACTTCATCAGCAACCACAACCACGACACCGGCTCGTCGGCTGACGCCCTGTACGCCTACCCCGCCCGTGACATCAACAAGATCGCTTACCGCACCCCCAGCCTGGGCGGCGCAACGTTCGAAGCCGGCTGGGCCCAGCACGAGCAGCCCAGCGGTACCGGCGGCAAGAACAGCATGGACCTGGCTGCCAACTACGAAATCGGCAAGCTGGGCCTGGGCGCTGGTTACTCCAAGCTGGGCGACCAGAACCAGTTCGCAGTGCGCGCTTCGTACTCCACCGGTCCCTTCGTGATGGGCGCCTACGTGCAACGCGACAAGAACGTGTTCATCGCCAACGGCGGCAACCGCACCAACCTGCGCCTGTCGGCCGCCTACATCATGGGCGTGTCCGAGTTCCACGTGAACGTGGGCCGTGCCGGCAACTACTCCAACGTGTCCAACAGCGCCGCCACCCAGTACACGCTGGGCTACAACTACAACCTGAGCAAGCGCACCAAGATCTACACGTACTACACCCGCATCAACAACAGCCAGGCTGCCACCTACGGCGTGTCGGCTCCGGGTAACGACTTCAGCTCCTTCGCCGTGGGCGTGCGCCACAACTTCTGATGGCCCCCCACACGCTGCTGCCCTGACTGGTGGGAGGGCAGACACACAGCCAATTACCCCGCACTTCTTTTCTTGGGAGTGCGGGGTTTTTTATGCCTGCCACCCGCAATACCGGGCCAGCGCCGACCGCCCAATCCGGCGCCCCCACAGGGCCGTTCAGCCGCTGCAAACCCAGCCCCGCCCACAGGCTTTTGCTGCGGCAGATACTCTGCGCCACACTGGCCGGGCAATGGCTGCCATGCTGTGAAACGGGGAACAGAGGACCATGCCAACACCGCGCCACGCAGTCATCGCCCGCCTGGCGTTCTGGGCCCTGGCCGCATCTGCCCAGACTCCAGCGCCTGTGGTGCTGGACGACCTGCGCGGCCTGCGCATTGACAAGACCGAAGTCACCATCGCCCAGTTTGCGCGCTACGCGCGGGCCACCGGCACCACCACCCGTGCCGAGCGGGAAGGCGGCGGTTTTGAATACGTGGGCGGCTGGCAACGCCGCGCGGGCTGGACCTGGCAGCGCCCCGACGGCTCACCGCCCGACAACGACCAGTTGCCCGCCGTGCACCTCACCCACGCCGAGGCCCAGGCCTACTGCCAATGGGCGGGCGGCCGCCTGCCCACCGCCGCTGAGTGGCGCACCGCCGGCTTTACCGAGCTACGCAGCCAACCGCCCGTGCCGTGGGTGCGTGGCACCACCTACCCCTGGACAATGGGCCAGAGCCCGCAGGGCGCCAACACCAGGGACCCCGACCCCTGGCCCCGCGCCGCGCCCGTCAATGCCACTGCGGCCGGAGTGAACGGCCTGCACGACATGGGCGCCAATGTGTGGGAATGGGCGGCCGATGCGCGCGGCGACGAGCGGCGCACGATGGGCGGGTCCTGGTGGTATCCCCCGTCGCAAATGCGCGCGGATGTCGAGGCCTGGAAGCCTGCGGACTTTTACGCGGTGTATATCGGATTTCGCTGCGTGTACGACCCGGTGAAACAGCCCTGAGG